>CAIYNX010000149.1 GCA_903927645.1 uncultured Mucilaginibacter sp. | reverse complement strand
TGAGATTGTAGATAAAATAAATAAAATAGCTAAAGCAAAGGAAAATTATTCAATAAACAAAGGAAACAAAAAATCATACGTAAGGCTATTTGGTGGTTTTGCAGTCAATTTTACTGAAAATAATTATATTTTTTCATCCGGTGTTTATTCAACGGGTGCTTTAATTAATCCTGTAGATTATAATATAAGCACAACAATTGCCAAACCTAGCTTTAATTTTGGAATGGATTTATTCGCCAATCCTCAAATTCAACAATCAATTTTTAGAATCGAATTTTCAGCATCCTTTTTAAATGGAAATATATACTTACCAAATACAGTAGGAATTTTTAATAATTATATGCTTAACTACCATCAATCTTCAATAACTATTATACCTCAATTTATTTTTAATTTTTTTAATAAAGATAAATTTAAAGTTTATGTAGATGCTGGTTTTGCCTTTAATAGATCATTATATTCAAACGATAAAAGTGATGACCTAAATAATCTTCCATTAACCCGCGACGCTGTTTGGGGTTATTTTCCTTTTCAAATAGGTACCGTTTTAAACAAAAGATTTGAATTTTCTTACACTTATTCAAGCTTTTATACCTACACTAATTATTCAAATGTTTATGTTCATAACAAGTTAAAATCAAAACTTGGATTTAAATATTTATTTAAATAAATTTTTACGACGTATCTACAAAATCACTTGGATAATTTTATTTATTGGTAACCTGTTAAATCCATACTTAATTTAGTTGAATTTTTGAAAATGGAATATTCAATTTAAATTCTATCGGTAACCAAATGAATTCCAAAAACATCAATAACTTTTGATTTTATTTTGTCTTCATTTTGGTTAGTCACACTATGAAATTCTCCTTGTAAATAAAATTCAGAAACATTTTTTTCTATACTGATTTTCAAAAAACCATACTTGTCATCACAATAATTTTCAAGTACCACATTATCAAAAGAAGGATCATCATCCGGATATTCGGGGTCATTTAGGGCTGCAATTTTATGGAGTTCTGCATAGCCGCCAGCCCCTGCAACAATAAATGGAACCTTAATTCCATTATTATACGTTTTTGTAAATCTTTGATAATTATGTACATGACCACTAAATACAATATTAGGGTAAACGTTTGTTGTTTCAAATGATGTTTGTAAGAACGCTTGTAGTCGCCTGCTCGAACCGTGATTTGTATCCGCAGAGTAAGCAGAGTGATGAACACAAATAATGAGTGCTTTTTCGTTTTGTGTTTTGCCGCAATTTAATAGCTCCTCAGTAAACCATTCCTTTTGAATATCTGTAATGCTTCCAAATCTTGGTACATTACCGTATAAACAGATAATATTAGCCAACGGGGTATTTAAGGTATAAAATATATTTGGCTGGATGTTGCTTAATCTTTTTGAACTTTTAGAGAATTTTATAGGTTTTTGTTCGGTATTGCAAAATACTTCCAGAAATGCTTTGAGTGATTCGGGATGCTCAGTGTCTAATGGGTCAACATCGGCATCATGGTTGCCTGCAATGGCAAATATTGGACAAGGGTATGCTTCAAAAGGTTTCAAAAATTGTGGATCATATTCTTTAGCTTGACCAAAATTATATACTACATCTCCTAAATGAAAAAAAAATGAAGGTGAATTATCAGTCCCTTTCAATTCATCGCATTGCTTTACCATTTCATTTGCAACTAAATGTTTTATATGGGGTAATTCATATCCGCCAGTATCGCCTGTCATATGGAATACCATCTTTTTACTATTGATAGCTGGTATTACTTTTTCAATGTTTAAATGGTAGGGATATGTTCCGGTAGGTGGTGGCAAAGGCCACGTTTTTTCCTGATCGTCAATAGCTTTAATTTTATAAACTGGTTTGGTGCGTTTATCAGGATATGGTTTCAACATGCAATTAAATTACTGATTTTTAATATTCGCCAAAAATAACTTTAAACATGAAATTAAATGGTGAATAAATTTTTAATTGAACATTTTTACCAAAAATTTGTTAAACAAATATGGTATATGGATGAATTGTAAATTTAATAATTAATTTACATGTTTAAACATCTATTAGTATACATTTGAGATAAATTAAAATTAAAAACAAAAATTATGGCAACAACAAAATGGGTAATTGACCCAACGCACTCAGAAGTGCAATTTAAAATTAAACACCTAGTAATTTCTACAGTTAGTGGTTTTTTCAAAAGTTTTGAAGGATCGTTAGAAACTGAACATGAAGATTTTACTGATTCAAAGATTCAATTTTCATTAGATATTGATAGCATTGACACCAATCAAAGTCAACGCGATGAACATTTAAAATCTGGAGATTTTTTCGACGCGGCGCAATTTCCTAAAGTAATTTTCAATTCAACATCTTTTAAAAATAATGGCGATGGCGAATATGAACTAAACGGCCATCTTGAAATTAAGGGTACCATAAAGCCAGTTACGCTTGAAGTTGAATATGGAGGTACAACCAATGATTTTTATGGCAATACCAAAGCCGGTTTTGAAATTTCAGGAAAAATAAACCGTAAAGAATTTGGATTAACCTGGGATGGCATTACGGAAGCAGGTTCTGTAGTTTTAGGCGAAGAGATAAAAATATTAATCAACATACAACTTGTTAAACAAGCGTAATTGATTTCGGAATTCGGATTTTCGATTTCGGATTTTATGATGGTGCGAATGTTCTTTATATATATTATTTAAGATTTTAAGTTTATAATAATTCCTTCTTTCATAAATAATAATTACACATTTGTACGATTTAAAATTTGAGATCGAAAATCCATATCCGATAACTATCGGGCCTAATACATTTAAATGCTGTTAAAAATATATCCTGAAAATCCTAACCCGAAAGCCATTGAGCAGGTTGTTGAAGTGCTAAAAAAGGGTGGATTAATAATATACCCTACTGATACAGTTTATGGATTAGGTTGCGATATCACCAACCATAAGGCCATTGAAGCTGTCTGCAAAATCCGTAATATAAAACCCGAAAAAGCACAATTTTCCTTTATTTGTTATGATTTAAGTCATATTTCTGATTATATTAAACCTATTGACAATACTACCTTTAGAGTACTTAAAAAGGCTCTACCTGGCCCTTTTACTTTTATTTTTAACGCCAACCATAATGTTCCAAAGTTATTAAGTTCCAATAAAAAAACAGTAGGTATCCGCGTGCCCGACAATAACATTGCCCGCGAAATTGTAAAAGCTTTGGGTAATCCGCTACTTTCTACTTCAATAAAAGATGATGACGATATCATAGAATATTCAACAGATCCGGAACTTATTTATGAAAAATATGAAAGCTTGGTGGATTTAGTAATTGATGGTGGTTATGGGGAAAACATACCTTCAACAGTAGTTGATTGTACCAATGGCGATTTTGAAATTATCCGTGAAGGTAAAGGAGATTTGGAATTGTATTTGTAGATTTAGCTACAAATAATTATGAATAGTAGCTGGGTTTTTCCTTTTATTTTAGTTCCTATAATTTTAATGCTATGTGTAATTTCTTGGTTTATACTTGTGTTTTTACATGAATTGGGTCATTCAATACCTGCATTGATTTTTACAAGAGGTCAAGTAAAGATTTTTATAGGTTCATACGGAAATGAAAATTTTTTTAATTTCAAAATTTTTAGATTAATTATATTTTTCAAACCTAGATTCTTCTTATTAAAGGAAGGCGGATGTTGTAAGCATGATGTTGATATTTCTGATTTAAAGGCCTTAATAATAATAGTTTCAGGTCCAGTCATAGCATTTGCTATACCAATAATTTTTGCTTTACTTTCATTTAATTTTAATTCACATGGATTTATTAAATTTTTTTCAATAATTTTTTTATTGATTTCAGTAATAGGTACAATCTATAGTTTATTTCC
>CAIYNX010000148.1 GCA_903927645.1 uncultured Mucilaginibacter sp. | reverse complement strand
TTGGGTTGTTTTTGGGTTGTGAGTTGTATTTGAGTTGAAAGTTGTGCGTTGTAAGTTATGCGTTGTATTTGAGTTGAAAGTTGTGCGTTGTATTTGAGTTGAAAGTTGTGCGTTGTTTTCGGGTTGTGGGTTGTATAAATACACTTACAACCTTCAACTTCTTGGGTTGCGGGATTACTCCTTCAAACCACTCACCAACTCACCACTCACCACTCACCACTCACCACTCGCCACTCGCCACTCACTAAATTTATCTTGAATGCAAAAAAATCCCGCTAACTATGAGCAATGCTGTTAAACCGCCTATTAGCAGCCAGTTCCAGGTGGGGGTTTTGTAGGCTATTTGGGTGGTGGTGGTTTCTTTGCTTTTTAAGTTGGTGATGGTGGTTTGCAGGGTGTGCAGGGTTTGGTCTTTGGCTTCGCAGCCTATTTGCAGTTTGCCAAATTGGTCAACCCAATAGCTTAGCTGCGCCTTTGTTTCCGGATCTGTCAGGTATTGTATTTTTGGATGCTCAACTACCATTGGTGGCCTTGGGGGCAAGGGCTTGTTGGCCCTTAAGGCAATTAAACTATCGTTTTTATACTTTAGCTGCAGGGCGTAGGTGGCCAAACTATCCTCCTTGCGGGCATCGCGGGCAAAGAGGGCAAGGTGGTAAAGGCTATCCAAATTAAGACCGGTATTTACCTTGGCGCCCTTCACCCTCCAATCAATGGGCTTATAGCTTATATAGGTGCTGTCTTTTTGTAGGGTATTTACCTGTGGCTTTATGATGCTGCAACTGGTTATAAACAAGGCCAATACCAATAAAATGGCCGTACCAAGGTTTATCCGGGTGCTTACCGGCGTTCCCGGATTGCCCGGTTTATCGGGTGGTAAAAAGTTGAGTAAAAAATCAATAACGGCACCCAGCAGCAGTATGTAAAAGGCCAGTTGAACATTGCCCTGCACATAGGCGCTGGCGGTAACCGTACCAATCAGGGTGCGCAGTGCCAGTGCCAGCTTTTTTACGCTTTGGGCGGTTTCGGCCCAGTAGTTATTTAAAAATTTCATGCTTGTTTGTGTTTGTTGTAGGCGTTTAGCAAACGGGTATCGTAATTGTTTTCGCGGTAAAGTGGCCCGTTGTAGTGGTAGGCAAAGGCGGCCCAGTTTTTGTCTTTAAGGGCTGCATATAGCGCAGGTATGCTTTTTATAAAGCGCAAGCCAAGCTCCAACTGGTTGTCTTCGCTTTGTTTGCCAAAATCCCAAAAGGCCTGCACGGTATCAAAACCAAGCTCGGCATGGTGAAAACCCATTACCTGCATAAGGCCTATACTGGTGCTTTGCATGGCGGCTTTGGGGTCAATGCTAAAGGCATTGTTGTATTTAATGTATTGGGCGTTTTGGTTGCTAAAGGGCGTGGTGTTCCAAGCCTCGGCAAGGGTGGCGTTTGCCTGCTTGCTCAACCGCCTAAACCACGATGGCTCAAAGCGGATAATCATTTTACCCGTAGGCGGGTTAAACCCTACGCCCGAGCTTTCTACCTCCACCACCGCCATCACAGCAGCAGTGTCCAGACCGTATTTTTGGATGATAGGTTGCAATTGGGTTGTGCGTTGTGCGTTGTAGGTTGTAGGCTGCATTTGGTTGTTTTAGGGTTGTAAGTTGGTGAGTGGTGAATGGTGAGTGGTGAGTGGTGAGTGGTGAATGGTGAGTGGTGAGTGGTGAGTGGTGAGCGGTGAGTGGTGAGTGGTGAGTGGTGAGTGGACAGTTGTGAATGGTTTTTTAGTAGTTATTAAAATCTAGATACTTGATACTAAAAAAGGGCGGAGCTGCTTATATCATACTGCCGGCTCCGGAGTCCCTTTTTGGTTGTGGGTTTTCTTTGGGTCGTGTGTTGTTTTCGGGTTGAAAGTTGTGCGTTGCAGGTTGTGCGCTGTTGGGGAATTTGGTTGTTGAGGGTTTTAGAATTATTCCTTCAACTTACAACCTACAACAACTGTGCGTCGCGCGTTTCGGGACTACTCCTTCAAACCACTCACCAACTCACTAACTCACTACTCACCAAAAACCACTCACCACTCACTAACTCACTAACTCACCAACTCATCAACACTAAGGATTTGTTACAGAGGCGGTGGCGGTGGCATCCACAATGGCGCCGAGGTATTTGTTGCGGATGCTGAGGGCTACAAAGCGTTGCTGAAAGTTTACGATGTCGCCCTTGGCTTCTGGGTCGCGCAGGCGACTAAACATATCCATCGTGCCTCTGGCGTGCATCACTTCATCGGCCACAAAAAAGAATGAACATACCGCATCGGTACCGGCCGTGGCTGCCCCATAGGCGTTTTTTTGCAGCGTGGTACCGTTATAGGTTGGGCACTGACTGGTGGTATAAATATCAAAACCATATAGCTGACCCACCATGCCGTTTTTAAAATCGGTAAAGCCTTTAAACAGGTTTACATCCTGCGCCAGTAAATCTTGTTTGTGTTGGGTACAAAGCACCAACACACGGTTGCCTGCCGGTATATCAAGCGCATCAAAAGCCTGTTCGGCGGCAATAATGCGGTCTAAACTAAACGGTAAGCGCGCGCCGGCGGCATAACTGGTTTTAGGATAGCCTTTGGTTGTAAAAACCGGGGTAAAGGTACCGTTAGCAGCCGGCGCGAAGTTCCATGCAGCCTTGGCAGATTGCGCTTTGGCGAGGGCATGGCCATGTTGTCGTATTACCGTGTCGAGCTTGTTATAGGCCAATTGCATTTGCTCGGCATTGCGAATTACCACACCTTGCGTGTCGTAATAATCAAGGCTCAGGGCTAAAGGCACATCGGCACGCTCGGCAAAGGGCACGGGGTAGGTGGTATTGTTAATCAGTACGGTAGGGTCAACGCCAATTTCGCCCAGGTGGATGGTATTGTTTTCAACCAATGCGGTAAAATCCTGCGCACGACTCAGCCATGGCGCAATCGGATAATACTTCTCCATCAAACGCGATATCCAAATTTCTTTGAGCAAACCCGCCGCCAGCACATTATCCGGCAAAACAGGCATTCCGCTATAGCGCGAAATAATGGATATTAAAACTGCCAATGCTTCCCAGCAAATTCCCCCCATTAAAGGGTTAATGGCAATGCCGGTACTAATTTGTAAAAGGGTGCCCAATATAACCCCCATCAGGAAGTTAAAAAGGAGGTTGTTATAGCTTATTTTCATCATAGTGTTGTGGGTTGTAGGTTGTGCGTTGTGTGTTGGTTGTCTTCGGGTTGTAAGTTGTGCGTTTTAGGTTGTGGGTTTTTAGTGAATTAGTGAGTGGTGAGTTAGTGAATTAGTGAGTTGACAGTGGTCTGTTTAAGTTGATGGTGGATAGTTGGAGGTTGGAGGTAGATTTTTATATTGTGGTGATTTGTTGGATTATTAGGTGGTGGGTTAAATTTTAGTACATCCCACTCACAACTCACTACTCCCCATTCACAATTCTCTACTCACCACTCACCATTCTCTACTCACCATTCTCTACTCACCATTCACCACTCACCATTCACCACTCACTAACCCCCTACATCAAATGCTCCTTGCGGGCTTTTTGTTGTTTGGCTTGGAGCAGGGTTTGGAATTTTTGGGGATTGGTTATTTGCATTTGTTCCAGTTCGGCGGGGGCGTTTAGGGCGTATTCGTCATAGCCCCAATTGCTTATATGGTTGGCGCCTTGTTGGCTTTGGTTACCCGGCAGGGTGTTTACTTGCAGGGGTTTCAGGTTGGCCAAGCTGGTTTTCATGGCAGTCAGGTTTACCATCCCAAAGGCTTTCCATGCCGATACATCGGCGGCGGTTAAGGCTTTTTGGTTTACGGCCTCGGCCAAAATTTGGTCAATCTCTGCTTCGGCTTGTTTGGCTTGCTCCGCTTCCATGCTATCCAGGCGGGCTGTTAAATTGGCTTTGGCTGTTAAAAGTTCGCCCACGCTCAGGCTTACGTTGTTAATGGCCTGTTCAAATTCATCCTCGCCGGTATCGGCTGTCAGGTTAATTGCCAAGCCAACCCGGGCGCAGAGGGCGGTGAGGGCAACAATCATTTTTTGGTTCATGCTTTTTGTTTGGTTTATGGGTGTACCACCATCGGGCTGGCCCGATAGCAGGTATTGTTTTATTTGGCTCGCGTTTAGCTTATCGCCCTTGGTATTGTACAGGGCCAGCGCATTGCGGTTATTGGGTACAGGCGTTAAACTGGCTTCGAGCAATACACAGGCCGTCATTTCGTTCGTTTTATCGTCAAACGTTTTGGGCGATATGCCAATCGAAGCTCCCTTCAATATCCCCTGCTCCACCTTGCTATAGGTTTGCATGGCCAACGCATCCTGCTCATCAAAAGCCGGCGAGGCGGTAAGCTTGCTGCCTTCAATGCGGCAATCTGTCCAGGTACCAATCAATTTATTATAATCGTGGTTGTACAGCATTACAGGGTTATCGTTAAAGGCATTTCGATCAATCCCCGCTGTTTTGGTAATAAAGCCATACAGGTTGCGTGTTTCATCGCTCAATACAAATCGTTTACTGCTTTTTTTTAGGGCCATGGTGTGGGTTGTGGGTTGTGGGTTTTTAGTAAATTAGTGAGTGGTGAGTTAGTGAGTTAGTGAGTTGACAGTGGTCTGTTTAAGTTGAAGGTGGATAGTGGGAGGTTGGAGGTGGATTTTTATATTGTGGTGATTTGTTGGATTATTAGGTGGTGGGTTACATTTTAGTACATCCCACTCACAACTGACTACTCCCCATTCACCATTCTCTACTCACCATTCACCACTCACAACTCCCTATTCACCACGCACCACTCACCATTCTCTACTCACCACAACACCCTCCCTATCGCCCCCCAAAAGTGCTACGAAAAAATACATAAAAAAAACGTGAAATACTTCCGAAAACGTAAAAAAGTTTTACTTTTAATTAATAATGTTTTTAAATGAAATATTGATTTAATATTTAAGTTGTTTTAGTTGAATTTTGTAGGGAAAATAGTTGTGGGTTGAAAGTTGCGAGTTGTAGGTTGCGAGTTGCGAGTTGTAGGTTGGAGGTTGCCAGTTGTAGGTTGAATGAGTATTTCTACAACCTCCAACTTTCAACCCGAAAACAACCCACAACCCAATGACAAGCCACAACCTGCAACGCACAACCTCCACCTTTCAACCCAACGCACAACGCACCACCCAAAATGGCTAAAACAGAAAAACTAAGCAGAGATGATAAAAGGGAGCTTGCGCTGGAGATGTATTTGCATACAGATAAATCGCAAAAGGAAATTTGCCAAATGGTGGGCTGGACGGAGCGCACCTTTGCCGATAATAAGGAACGGGGCCAGTGGGCCATGCTAAAGGGTGCGGGTAATATTACCACCGCTACCATCCTCAAAAAGCTGTACCTAAAGCTGGAAAGCTTGGTGGATGCCGATAAAATGGATGTGGATGCGCTGGTAAAAATTACCCGTGGCATTGATTTTATGAGCAATAAAAAAGTAACGGTTAGTCACCATATAAACTGCGCCAAAGAGTTTACCACCTGGCTGCTTAGTCGCAATGCCGACCTGGCCAAACAAATAAACAATTACCAACGCGAATTTATAAACAGTTTGGTAAGCAATGGTTAGCAGTATTGAAAAACGCACTTATAACGATTGGAAGGAGTATTGCGCGCAGGTACAAAGCGCCCTTGCCGTAAACCTTACCGAAAGCCCCGCCCAACAGCAGGCCCGCAAAAACAAGGCACTGCATGATTATAACTTTTTTGTAAAAACCTATTTCCCCGTTTATGCCGATGTTGATTGCGCAGGTTTCCACATCAACGCGGCCAATACCATTGTGCTTAAAAAAAGAGCGGCTGGCAATCCTAACCTTATAGCCGTGTTGGAGTGGCCGCGCGAGCATGCAAAATCTGTACATGCCAATATCATTATACCCATGTGGCTCATGGCGCATAACAAACTAAACGGCATGATTTTGATGGGCAAAAACGAGGCCGATGCCTGCAACCTGCTGGCCGATATACAGGCACAGCTGCAATACAATGCCTTGTTTATTTATGATTGGGGCGAACAATATAATTTTGGCGATTGGCAAACGGGCGATTTTACCACCAAAACGGGTATCCGGTTTTTGGGTATCGGGCGCGACCAGAGTCCGCGGGGCGCGCGCAAAGGTCAGCGGCGGCCCAATTATGCCGTTTGCGATGATATTGATGATGATGAGTTGGTGCACAACCAGCAACGCGTTAAAAAGATTATTAAAAGGGTTTTAGGCGCCCTTTATTTTGCCTTAGATACCCGTGGCGGCACCTTGGTGGTAGCGGGCAACCGCATACATGCCCAAAGCGTATTGGCGCATATGGTGGGCGATATAAAACCCGGCGCACCCCGGCGCGAAAACATCTACCACTCAAAAATTTATGCCATCGACCCGCAAACGGGCGAGCCGGCATGGAAAGAGCGCTACACCATCGAGATGATTAACAGCAAACTGGCCGCGGCCGGTATTTACGGGCGCACCGAGCTGTTTCACGAAAACCATATTGATGGCGATATTTTTAAGGATAGCATGATCCACTACATCAAAATGTGGCACCTCTTGCCTAAATACACGGTAATAATTGGCTATTTCGATCCCTCGTTTGAGGAAAATACCACGTCGGATTTTAAGGCCATACGGGTTTGGGCCGGGTACCAAACCAACGGCAACGACTGGCAACGCCATTGCCTCAAAAGCTTTGTGCGTCGCGCCCCGCTTATGGATGCCTTTGAATGGATGAGCGCCTTTGATGATAAACTGCCCAAGGGCATAGCCGTTTTATGGTATATGGAAAAGCAATTTATTACCCGCCCCATACATGATGCCCTGTATGCCCATAACAAAAACAGAGCCAAGGAGGGTAAACCTGCTTTGGTGGTATTAACAGATACCCGCAAAAAAGAAAACAAGTATGTGCGCATGGTAAAAATGCAACCCTCGTACCTTAACCACCAAAACTTTTTTAATATAGATGAAATGTACAACCCCGATATGGTAGAGGGCAACAACCAGCTAAAAGGCCTTGAGCCGGGCTACAAAACCCCCGACGATGCCCCCGATGCCGACGAAGCCGCCTGGCACTACCTTGACCAACACCAACCCGGCCGCGACTTTAAACCCCTCATAGGCAGGGATGAACGGAGGGAGTGGTGAGATGGTGAGATGGTGAGTGGTGAGTGGTGAGTAGTGAGCGGATAGAAGATAGTAACAAGATTTAAAAATCCTTTAAATCCTAATCCCGATAGCTATCGGGACTGTAAATCCTGTGCCGATAATTAGTAGCAAGTAGCTAGTATCTCCTTGGTATTCAAAAAATACTAGCTACTTGATACTAGCTACTAGCTACTAAAACAAAAACTAGCTACTTGATACTAGATACTTGATACTAAAAAAATATGACTGCAATTGAAGAAAAAGAACTAAAGGGCATTACGCTGAAAAATTTATTGATAACGCTGGGGAGTACGGTAAGCATTGTATCGTCGGTACTGCTAAGCTATAACAATTTGAAGGCAGATATTACGGAGGTAAAAAACCGGCAAGAACTGGCCGACCGGCTATTTGATGTGCGCCTGAAGGTGCTGGAGAGCGAGGTGAGCCTGCTACAGGCCGATGTAAAAGAACTAAAAGAAGGAGATAAAAAATGAGCTTTTTAACGGATGATGATTATGATGTGCAGGCACGTGCCGCCATTTTAGCCGTTTTAGAAACCGGAAGCCTGAGCCGTGCCAATGCCGAAAGCATGGCTCAGGAGGAAATTACGAGCTACCTGCGGCCAAGGGGCTATGATGTGGCGGCGGTTTTTTCGGCCATTGGTGATAGTAGGAACCCGCTGATTATTATGTATATGATTGATATGGCCCTGTACCACCTGCATAGCAGCCTTGCGGGCAGGGCCATCCCAAAAAACCGCGAAGACCGCTACCGTGCCGCCCTCGAGTGGCTTACCCAAGTTAACCACGACAAGCTCGACCCCACCCTACCCAAACTCCCCGTCCCCAATACCGACCCCTCCTGGCGCTTCGGCAACAATGGGCAATATTCGGTGGCTTGGTGATGAGGGGGGGGAGTGTGTGAGTGGGGAGTGGTGAGTGTGTTGTATGTTGTGCGTTGGGAGTTGGGAGGGGAGTATCAAGTAGCTAGTATCTAGTACCTACTTGGTATTCAAAAAATACTAGCTACTAGATACTTGCTACTAAAAAAAATACTAGATACTAAAAAAAAATCCGAAATGGAAAATCCGAAATCAGAAATAATAAACGCCTCCGAAATAAAAAAAGATCCGGCAAGGGTATTGTCGAAAATTATTGTGCAGCAGGCTTCGCTGTATAGCAAAACCATGAGCGATTGGCTGGCGGCGCGGGCTGCGGCCGAAAATCCGGTTTACCCCATCCGCACCTTGCTGTATGATTTGTACCATGATTTGATGCTGGATGGCTTTTTTTATGGTTTGTTTTATAACCACCGGGTATTGCCCATTAAAAACAAGGCCTTTAAAATTGTTGATGCCAAGGGTGTAGCACAGCCCGAAAAAACCAAGCTTTTGCAAAAAGACTGGTTTTATAAACTGATGCTTTGGTATATGGAGGCCAAACTGTATGGCTTTTCATTGCCCTATATGGATGCCTTGCGTTTTGATGGCAGTATGGCGCGGCTGCAAAGCCTGGTACTGCTGCCCCGCAAGCATGTACACCCCGAAAAGCATGTGCTTACGCCCTTTCAAAATGAATTTGATGGCATTGATTATCAGGAGGCTCCGCTGGCCAATTATGTTTTACCCATCGGCGACCCGTATGATTTGGGCCTGCTCAATATTGCGGCGCCCTTGCTCATTATCAAAAAACATAGCTGGCAAAGCTGGGATCAGTTTGAGGAGATGTTTGGCATCCCGATAAGGATAGCCAAAACTGCCAGTCAGGACCCGCGGGTGCAAAACGAGATACAAAACTGGTTGGTAAACATGGGTTCGGCCAGTTATGGCATTTTTCCGGAAGGCACCGATATCGACATCCGCGAAAACAAACAAACCGATGCCTTTAGCGTGTTTCAGCAAAAAATTACCGCCATTAACGAAGAACTGGCCATACTGGCCTGCGGCCAAACCATGACGAGCATGAACGGCAGCAGCCGCAGTCAGGGGGAGGTGCATGAGCGGGTGAAGGACCAAATAACCAAGGACGATGAGCGCGGTTTCCTTACCTTGGTAAATGAGCAATGGCTGCCCCTGCTGCGCGATAAACATGGCTACCCCTTTGAGCCCGAGGATAGTTTTGAATGGGATCAGCCCGAAGACCTGGACAGTTTGCTAAAAATATACCAAGGCATCAATACCATGGGCTTCCGGTTGGATGAACAAGAAGTAGCCGAAAAATTTGGGGTTAAAATTGCCGGTTTAAAAGATGCCCAGGCTTTAAAAGCGGATAATGAAGCAGTTGATAGTGAGCGCCTAGCGTAGAACCGGCGAGCAAGAATTTGGCTGTAAAATGCGATTAAATTTTGTTAGGCCGTAGCGGAATTGGTAGCTTTACAAAAAAATACAAATATGGCAGCCAATAAGAAAAAAAGCAGTGGTAACCAAGCTTCCGACAAGCTTATTGGCGATAAAGCAGAAACCCTGAGGCCGGAAGAAGCCAAAGCAGATCGATCAAAAAAGAAAAGCGAAAACCCCGTTAAGGAAAAGAAAAGAACATTTGTTGAAATTGTTTCGCTGCCCGGAGCGGATGATCAACAAGCCATAGAGGCCAACAGGATTTTGAGCGAGGCCAACAGCATTTCGAGAGAAGCCAATAAAATCTCGGCGGAAGCCAATAACCTTTCGAGGGAGGTTAATAAAAACTCGAAAAGGTATCAAACAATCAATGTTTTATTGCTGGTATGCACATTGGTGATAGCAGGCACGGCTATTTATTCGTACACGGTTTCAAAAACGGCTGCCGAAATTGCCAAAGAAACATTGGATGCTGCTAAATCCTACCAAAAGCAAGCCCTAGCATCGCAAAAAATAGCCGAAAATAAAAAGGATAGTATTGAAAGGGAAAAATTTAAAAGAGATACCCAACTTTTTAACCTGCAAAAAAGAAGCGTAGAGGCACAAATAACATCGCTTAAAGAAACACAAAGGCAATTTGAAATTAGTAATGGTGCTTATATTCAGGTTAATAAATTTGTATTTACAAAATCTGTAAAAAAAGAACATACTTACATTACTCAATTTATTATAGAAAATGTTGGTAATCAGCCAGTTAAAATACTTTATGGACACATAGACTTTTATGATATGCAAAAAAAGGTTTATTCTTATCAAGAGGTTTTGGATAGTAGTTTTCATAAAAACACAAGAGTTAATATAAATTACTACCTTATTAAAGATAATCCGGAAGTAATAACGAAGGAATTTGATGAATCAAATAATTATAACCTCGAAAAGGCTTTTGATCAAGGAATATATGACCACTATATATATGGAGACATATATTATAAAAATCTCGTAACATCTAAAAAAGGGGAATATAAATTTGCTGTAATAATACCAAAAGAAAAAACTCCGGATGGCGGTTATATTACAATAAAAAATGAAAATACTAGCCTAAAGTAGTATATTATCAAATAAACTAAGTGAAAATCTTAAAATCCAATCGCAATTAACAAAAGATAAACTGTGTATTAAATAGACTATTAAAATCGGGGATTAATTTACCCTATAAACAATTAATAGGCTTTGTTTAATTATCATTCAAAATAAATTTATTAAAAAATAATTTTTTAAATTCAATATTATTCCTAAATTTGTTTAGAAATTTATGAAAGCCTCTATGGGAACCTTTGTAAAACAAGCTTTGTCGAATTACCTAACGGCAAAAATTTTGACGGATGCGGTTATAAAAAACCCGCGTACCTCAGATGTTATTACTGTTAAAGGTGCTTTACCAGATGGTCGTATTTTAACCTTAAAACGAATAAGAAGGTAAGCAGTTCAATTAGCCTTAATCATCTTCTCCCGCATAAATTGCGAAATTAAAAAAGCAACGCTGGCTATCAAAAACACCCATTCTTTATATAGAAAGCCCCAATAAATAAAGGGTAGGCTAATAATTAGCCATTGCAGCAGGAGCTTTGCCTTAATATGGTAGGGGTTGATTTTAAAAAAAATCAAGTCGGTAATAAGCAAGGCCATAATAAATATTACCCAAAACCTAATTCCGTAGCCTAAAACTACCAAAATTGCTACAAAAACAGACTGGATTATATTGTACCTAAACAGGGTTGTGCTGAAAACGTATACAATCGCAGCAATAATTACCGCCACCAAATTAACCCAATTGCTCAAAAATACTTTCTTCATAAATAGCGTTTTTCAACCCCATCCTCATCCCGCTAAACATAAAGCATTTAAGCCCAAGCGGCAAAATTTATCCCGCTTAAATCCAAGCATCATCCAAAAACCAAAAATCACAATTATGCCCAACAATATTGATAGTATGATAAACTTTAAACAAGGCGGTATGGCCGGTTTAGAAAACGCCCTCACGCAGTTTAAAATTCTGCAGCCGGAGGTTGATCAAGCCAATAAAGGCTTGGGTGTATTTAATCAGCTGCTGCTTGATATGGGTAAAAACCTTGACAATGCCGCTGCCAAGTTAAACATTATTGATTTCGGCAAGCAAGGCATTGGTGCAATAAACCCAAGCAAACAAATTGATGCCGAGCAGGAACTGCCAAGCAATACAGGCAAATCTTTAGTCGGCTTAGCCAATGCCACCCGTACCTTGCAAACAACGTTTAAAGGCTTTTTAAACGGTATTTTAACGCCGTTTAACGGGCAATTTGAAACTTTATTGGCAAGCGCCGAGCATTTAAAAACGGGGTTTAGCCATTTGGTAATGGGTATTAAAGATGGCGAACCAGCTATTGATAATTTTATAGGTTTTAGCAGGCAGCTAAGCAAGGCGCCCCCTGTTTTTGAGGGTTTTATGTTGGCTACCAGCAAAGCTGCAGCAAGCATGGAGGTATTTTTTTCGGCGGGTAAAAACCAAAGCGCCCTGTTAACCCATACATGGCAAACGGCTACTGCTGCGCAATGGACCTTGAATGCGGCTATGTTAGCAAGTCCTCTTGCTATCATTACGGCGGGTATTGGTGTTTGGGCCATCGGTCTTGGTCTTGCTACCCAAAAAACAGAAAATTTAATCACTGCCATTGCTAAGGTGGGTGCATCAGGGTTGATATTCAAAGCTTTGGGCGAGGCTATGCTTGGGCTGTTTACCATCAATACCCCAAAAATAAACGCCGCCATTGCCGAGGTAAAAAAGGGAACCACCGGATTACATGATGCCCTTCAAACCGGCATTACAAAAAGTATATTCGCAAGCAAAGCCGCAACAAGTACCCAAATAAGCGGTACCGAGCAAGCTTATGGCAAGGGCATTGGTTTAAATACGGTGCTAAACCCCGGCATGCAAGCGGGTTCAAAAAACAACCTGCCCCAACAGTTTAATGGCAGTAATAACAATGCAGGGCTAAACCAAACTGGTACCCTAAAGGCGGCAATCATAACCTTTGGAGCGGGTAAAACCATCAACAGTGAGTCTACATTTTACCAGCCTGTTATTGAAGCTGTTAATTTAAACGGGCAAAGCCAACCATCACAAAACTACCCTGATAGGCTTGGTGGCATTAGCACCGGTTATACAAACTTAGCGCCTGGAGGCCAAGCAAACCTACAAAATAGCCATACCCCAAATAAGGTACACAAAACTACCCATTTTAGCGGCAGTAACAATACCCGAAACGTTACCGTAAGTATAGGTAAACTGGTTGAGCGACTGGAGATCCACACCAGCACCCTGCAAAGCCCCCAAGTAACCGACCTGAAACGCCAACTAACCGACCTGCTGCTAAGCATAGTACATGATAGTGAATTGGCCTTGGGAGGGATGTGAGTTGTACGTTGTGGGTTGTGCGTTGAAGGTTGTACGTTGTGGGGAAAACCAAAAAACCTGTAACAAACATACAACCTACAACTTGCAACCTTCAACGCATAAACAACCCACTTACAACCTTCAACTTACAACCTACAACGCATAAACAACTCACATACAACGTACAACCCATAAACAACCCACCTAAAAAATGAGTTTAAAAAAAGACATCTACAGCCAAATAGGCACCTACCTGATGGGTACCTTAAAAAATTTCGATACGGGGTTGAACCTGCCTGATCTGGCATTTTTTGATAAGCAAATGGGGCAGTTTAGTCGCCCCGAAACCAGTTATGCCTTGCCGCTGCCTTGTATTTTGATGGAGCTGCGCAATTTTAGCTACGAAACCCTCGGTAAAAACCAGCAAAAGGGCAATGGCATCCTGCGTTTTCATATTTATTTTGAAAACTATGCCGATGGCTTTGCAGGCTCGGCCAACCAAGCCCAGGCCCTGCGCTTTTATGCCTTTAGCGAAAAGGTAAACCTGGCACTGCAAGGCTTCGCCCTACCCAATATGGCGCCGCTAACCCGCGTGTTTGAAACCGAAGATAACAAGGAGGATATGATTATTACCAGCATCATAGACTATGGCACCATTATTACCGATACCAGCACCAACGAAAGCGCCAACTTTAGTTTGGCCAACCCAAGTTTAAGTGTAAACAAAGTGCATGGCATAAAGCGCCCCCCGCAAGGTGGTTTTGTGGATGGATTTTTGATGTGAAAAGGCAATTTAATTATGATAAATTGTCCGGCAATGTTAGCCTATATTTTAATTTTTTATTGTTGTATTAAGAATTTATGTTGTATTCTGTAATTGTCAAATAATCGATGAATACATAGTCAATAAAATTTAATAATTTGCTTCATTAAACAAATTGCTGTCATGATAATTAAAGAATATTCATTGTTCTATTTTTTATTAATTTTTGTTTTAGGATTATGTTACATTTATAGTAATTTTGATGAAAAAATATTGTAATTTGTTAGAAATAGGTTTAAGCAATGGCCAAGGAGAAAAAACTAAATAATGCACCCTTAAAAGAAGCCATTTTCGAGCTATTTTGGAATATTCCGATAGATAATACTGGTTTTCCAAGGGATCCAAATTTTGAAAATTTTGCGGAAGAGTTCAAATTCTCTATAAAGGATCTGGGATTTACATTGCATAAAGAATTTCAAAATCAACTTAATTTAAATATATATCCTTCTGTAAAACACCAATATTGGAAAGGTGAATTAAAATGGCCTGTTGTCCAATTAGGACCCGGACTGTTTTCTTTTAATGATGTAGCTGAAACTTATGAATGGGATAGTAACTATTATCCAATTCTTGTTAAATCTTTAGATTGTCTTTTTAAATCTTCGAGAGAAAAATTAAAAATTCAAAAAGTATCCCTAAAATATATAAACTCTTTTGACCTAGATAGCGAGAATGATTTTCTATCCTTTATTTCTGATGGCTTAAATACCGCTATAAGTAATAATTTTATGATTAATGGTAAATTTAAGGGTATGAATATATTCCAGTCTTTTGAATTATCAGATAAAACAATAACAAGTATTTCAATACAAACTGTAACAAATAACATAAACCAAAAGCCAGCAATTGTATGGATGATTTTTGCTGAAAAATTTGGAGATATTAAACCAGAGGACTTTTCCGATTGGTTAAAATTTGCACATGCCAACGTATCAAGCATATTTTATAACATGTTAAGCGAAAAAACTTATGCCTCCTTTATTTGATTATCAACCTACCTATATGGTAAATCATTTAGTTTGCCGTACTACAATTATGGCTCCAAGTGAACAAAAGCCACTCAATGATTCTCAAAATGATTCGTTAAGTACCAGCATTGGTATAACCGATACTTATTTAAATTACGATCTAAAAATTTCAAATGAATATAAAAACACCCTTTTTGAACTAATTAATTTAAAGGATGATTGGGATGAAGATGGTGCATTAGCACCAACTAAGAAAGTAATAGAAAGTACCATTTCCTTACTTTCCACTCTTAATAAAATAGGCCAACCTACCAATAGTATTTCTGTTGGTTATAGTGGAGAAGTTGCCATTAATTTAAAAAGCGGTAATAAAGTGTTTGAAATAATATTTTACGCCATTAAATCTAAGTTCGCAAAATTTAACAAAGACACAAAAGAGTCTGAACAAGGTTTTTACGAGGAAGACACTTTGTACAAATTGCTTAATTGGTTAAACCAACAGCATAATGCCGTTTAAATGATTGTTGATAATCCTGATGAAAGCGTTTATCGTAGGGGAAGAGTTTCAAAGGTAAATATAAACCGAAATCCCACTTCCAGAGATTTTAAACCCAGATCACAAGATGAGGGAAAGCTTTCTGTGAATTTAAAAAGCCTTTCTACTGCAATTATTTCGGTGGTTGATATAAATAGGTTTAACCTATTTGAGTTAAAAATAACAGATATAAATGATATTCGTAATGATCAAGGTGTTAATTTATTTGTAGAGGAAGACCCTATTGAAGATAATTTGTCACATGCTTTAATTAATCGAATTGAACCTGAGGATGATGAAACTCCTTTAAAATTAGCAGAAATTGCAATTAATGCTACTCCGGAATAATTCAATTTTTTATAGAATTTAATAACCATTATTACCGATACCAGCACCAACGAAAGCGCCAACTTTAGTTTGGCCAACCCAAGATTAAGTGTAAACAAAGTGCATGGCATAAAGCGCCCCCCGCAAGGTGGTTTTGTGGATGGATTTTTGATGTGAAAAGGCCTCGGTAGGATAAAAATGCAACGGCAGAGCTGTTGGCTTATTTTAAAACCGTTTAATTACCGTTTAATTTGCGCTGTAAGGGGATGAAATGGGTAAGCTTAGCAAAGGTGAGGGGTTAATAATTTAGGAACTGTAATCCATTTAAAATAAAAATTTAGGTAGCTATATAGAAGTTGGGACAAAAGGTTTAAATAGAATCATTTCGTATTTTTATATATCTTAATAATCCTTCTTCATCTAATTGTTCGATTTCATTTTTTAATTGAAAAATATAATCCTGATTTTTAATTATTGAAAGCGATTCTAAATTATTTGAATTGCCTATTTTTTCTAAAGCTTTGATTCTTAATTTAAGTGCTTCTGTTTGTAATTCTATTTTTTGCAAGTCATTCATATTTTAAATTTTTAAACAAATTTATTTTTTATATCTCAGATATTTTGTAAATTTTATATAATTTATAATTTTTAATGATTTTTTTGGTAAAATATGTTTGTTTTTTAATATTTCAATAAAGAATTTATAAAATTAATATTTAACTTTGCAGAAACTATTAACAACCAGACTAAACAATCCTTTTGATATGAAAGATATTTCTACAAAAATAACTGAAATGGAAAATTTACTTTCTGCGATTGCTGAAAATTTGAAAGAAACTAAAAATTCTATTAAAACAGGTTTTGAAAAAATAGACCAAAATTTCGATATAATACACACTAGAATAGATTCTTTATCAGGATTTACAAATAAGGGATTTGAAGAAAATTCAAAGAATTTTAAAGATGTTGAATTTAAACTTTTAAATATAAAAGAAGAAATTACCAATATTGGAAAAGTTGTTGGTTTTGAAGAACAAATCGCAAACCTTAGAATAGTAAATGGCGATAAATCTTAATTATTATCCTTTTTAATTTTACTATTTTCTTTAGGTTTCCCCAAAAATGAAGCTTTTATAACATCATCTAAACTACCTTTAATTTTAAGGGTACTTTTTTCGTATGTTTCGGCTCGGGTTTTTGGTTCTATTTTTTTCCTTGCCATTATTTAGCTATTAAGTTAACATAAGTCTAACGTACGTTATTTACTTGTTTAAAACAATCTTCAAACCTTGCAACATCGGATATTTTACGAGTATTATAACGGTAAACAAACTTATTACAATATCTATGTAAGTGCTTAGGGCTTACATAGTGATAAATTCCGATTATACCTCTTTTAAGTAATGACCAAAAGCCCTCGATATTGTTTGTATGGTCATCTCCAATAGTAATATAATTACCCTCTGTATGTTTAATTGATACGTGGTTATATACAGCATTTAAGCCATTGTAAGACCTGTAAGCATCGGTTACTACCTTTGCATCAGGTTTTACGTTTGCTAACATAATTGGTTGCAAAGTATTAGCCTCTGTATTTTCAATTACAAATGTTTTAACATTACCGTTTCTTTCAAGTAACCCAACAACAGCAGTTTTACCGTTTCCGCTTCTACCTTGTGAGTTAGGCACTCTTTTTGAAACGTGTTTATTTTTGCTTTTACCACCTACATAAGTTTCGTCAACCTCAATAACACCATCTAACATTTCAGGTGCATTATTTGCTAACATAGCATGAACTCTATGTAATAAAAACCATGCTGTTTTTTGAGTGATGTTTAAATCCCTACATAATTGCAAACTTGAAATTCCTTTTTTATGTGCTGTAGCTAAATAGATAGTAGCAAACCATAATCTTAATGAAATTTTAGTGTTTTCAAATATTGTACCTGTAGTAACTGTAAACTTTTTACGACATTCTTTAGCTTTGCATTTAAAGCCTCTATTGGTTATATAAGCACCAATATTACTACAATGAGGGCAACAAGGAGTTTCACCCCAGCGATTACTTGCTAAGTAGTTAATACAAGTTTCCTCATTTTTGAAGTAATTTAAAACTTGTAATAGTGATTTGAAATTTGTTGTCATTGCTTTATTTTTTTGTTATAAAAAGATAAAAATTTGTCCCAATAACTTCCAAATATATCTGAAAATAGTTTGTATGTTAGTGAATTAAACCAATTTAAAATCAATAAACACATGGACGATTCAGAACTTTATTACATGCGCGCCTATTATCCGCGGGGCAAGATAATATCGGATACTATACATCTTGAGCGAAAAATGGACGATTATATAGCTTCTTATTTTTGTGATGATAGTGAAAAGAAAAAGGACTTGATGCAATCTCTATTAAGTACTAAGAGGATAATTTTCGAAAACAAACGACTTATTTTTGATTTTGTAGTCAATAAAGAAAGACCGGATTGGGTTAAGAAATATCCAAAATTTAAAAACTCACTTATAAAAATTATTGAGCAAAGGAATATAATGGCTCACTATCTATTGAATACCGGCGATGAGGCAATAAAGGAAATGGAAAATACAATGGATTTTATAAACTTTAGAGATAATATGGAAGTTGAAAGTTTTGACAAAAAAAGACAAGCTAATTTAATAAAACTGATAGAAATTTGTATATATGAAGTTAATGAATTGATAGGTTAGTACACCCCCCTCCGTCTAATTCGCTTGCAAGCCCAAATGTTGACATCACAGCGGAGATACCATCTTAAATATCTTTAAAAAAAGATACAAAAAGCACTTTGAATATAAAAGTAAAATTTAAAATATATCATCTTGTCCCAACTTCTATATAGTTACCTAAATTAAATTTATCGTGCTTTCCAGCATCAATATTGTTAGCATCAAAATAATTAAATTCTAATCAAACAAATTATAATTACTAATTACAAAGCTTTATTTGCATTCTTTTATATCCAATAAAAATTTCATTAGCGGTATAAATATTTAAATCGTAAAGAGGAAAACTACATCCAATCCCCCCCCCTACCCCTCAACCATCAATATGTATCGCCCAAAAGTACCTCATAAATGGTAGGTGCCAGTACCCGGGTTACATTACTGCCATCCAAATTTCGCGAGTAAATAGCTTTATTGCTGGTGTTAAAAAATATCTTGCTGCCATCTCTGGATATTTTTGCCGGAGCCGATTTTAATAAACCTCCGTTGTTGCCATAAATGGAAAGGGTGATATCCTGCAGGGTTAATCCGTATAAATTGCTGAACACCGCATCGGGTATATTATTGCTTTTTATGTACACAATTTGGGGTGTTTGCTGCAAAGTATAAATGCCGCCTATAGAAAAACCGTCTTGCAAAGGCGAAGAACTTATTGGCAATGGTTTTACATTGCTGCCATCAACATTGGCAGTATATATGTAGTTATTAAAATCGGCTCCCTTTAGTGCAAAGCATATGGTTTTGCCATCGGCAGATATTTTGGGCATTTGGGCATACATATATTGGGTGTCGAAATAATAATTAGCAGGTATTACAATATTGGTGTTTTGTACATTGCTGCCATCAATATTGGCGGTACCAAATTCGGGCACTACGTACGAATTGATGGATGAGCCTAAATGATACCTGATAAATAATAGTTTTTGCTGTTGCTGCACCGTATAGGTATCGCAAATTACATAAATATAGCCCCCATCATCGGCAAACAATTGTTTTACATTACTGCCATCGGCATTGCAGGAGTAAATGGTGTGTGAGGTAGGATTGTTGGCGTTAAAAAGGATGGTCTTTTTATCGGGCGACATTTTTGGCGCTATCAAATTATCAATAAAAGTATTGTAGCTAAGTACAATGTTTATTTTTTGACGCCCTGTTCCGTCGTTGTTAACCGTCCAGATACCATATAAACTATCAACCCTATCAATTGCGCCCAAATAAAAGGCGGGGAGATAATAGGGTATATAGGTAAATAAAATCTTGTTTCGTACCGCCAGATTAAAGGGTACCGTATCTGTTTTTTTACAGCCAAGGTTAAAAATAATGGTGGTAAAAACTATGGCGAGTATGCACTTAAGGGCTATTTTCATGCTATATTTTTTTGCAATAAAAACTATATTTTGATAAAATGCTTATATAAAAATCAATTAAAAAACGTTGCCCAAGGCAAAGCTTGAGTCTGCATTAAGGGTAAGCAAAAGCTTAAGGTTGCTACCATCAACATTGGCCTGATAAAGGTTTACTATTACTTGTTGATACGTTACATATTTTGAAGAAATAAAATAAATTAATTTACCATCCTTTGAAACAATAGGCGCTAAATAGGTAGTTTCCTGATTGCTCGGAAATGTTAAATTAATTTGTTGCTGGTCGGTACCATCGGCATTGATGCTATAGTATTGGTATAACCTGCTATATGTTCCCTGATTAACCGAGCTAACATAAATATAATCGGCATAAAAAACTTTGGCCTGTGTGCCGGTAGTGGAATAAGCACCTATACTGGCAAAATTAACACCAACCAACTTTTTTACGTTACTGCCATCCAAATTGGCCGAGTATAATGCCGAATTTGAAGGTAAGAGATACGGGCTTAGGGCCGTAAAATAGAGCGTCGAATTATCCGAAGATAGTTTTACCGTTAGGCCATATAATTGCACATTGTTTGGCAAGGCCAAATTTATTTGCTGTGCATTGCTGCCATCGGCATTGGCTGTAAATGCTTTGAAAATATTAGGATAACCCGAATTTATCCACTGGGTGTATATAATTTTTGTTTGTTGTTGTTCGGTATACACTGCATTAATATGGTAATTTGTTTGGTTGTTATTACTTGAAACCAACAATACAGCCGTACCACCGTTTATACTGCACGAAAAAATTTGATGCCCGATAATATTGTTGCTATTATCCATCAAATAGGCATCAAAAAATACGGTATTACCATCGGGCGATATTTGCGGACTGGATCCGTCGTTTTGCTCATTTGCGGGTAGGGTAATGTTTATTCGTTTTGCATCCTTACCATCAGTGTTAACCGTCCAGATTTGGGCATGCTGCGTAAATAAAATTTTGCCTGTATTTGCGGTATTGTTTGGGTTGAGGTTGTTTTTTTTGCAGCCTGCTATAAAAATAAGCGGGAGTAAAAGGAAAATGAAAGGTGATTTTAATTGAGTTACTTTCTTCATGAATATTTATAATATGTTCAAAATTTTAAATTTCTATTGTTTATAATATATCTCCTAATAAAATTTGTTCAGGATCATGCATTATTAATTTCAAATTGCTGCCATCAATATTACAAGCATAAATACCTGTTTGTGAAGCGGCAAAAAAAACTGTTTTACCATCTGTTGATAATTTTGGTGGATTTAATTGCCCCCCAACATTTTGAGGCATTTTAATGTTTACTATTGTTTGATTTGTACCATCCAAATTAGCAATTACAAAGTTTTGAGAGGTATTATCTGTTACCAGATATAATATTTTTGTTTGTTGCTGTAAAATATAGGTTCCGCCTAAGGTAAAATAGGTGCTCACTTTGCCACCAACCACAAGCTGCACATTGTTTCCGTAACCATCGCACGAATAAATTCCTAAATTACCATCCAAGCTCGAAATAGCGCAAAATAAAATAGTAGAGCCATCAGGAGAGATTTTTGGAGGTTCATTCCCAAATTTACTTAAGTACCAAGGCAATGCTATTTTTATTTCGGTAGGGTTTGAACCGTCAATATTTGCTGTCCAAACCTCATAATCCAAATCTAAATAATTAGCTTCATTCACTTTTATATAAAAAACCTTTTGTTGTTGCTGTATGGTATAGGTATCGCTAATTAAGCAAATCAGGTTATTTCCACCATTAATAATTTTTTTAAAATTGCTTCCGTTTGCGTTGCATGTATATATATTACCGTTAAAGTAATTGGCATCATACCCGCTAAAAATAATAAGTTTTTTATCAGGCGAGGCTTTAGATGCAGCATTGTTGTATATATAAAATTTTTCAGGCAGGTTTATGTTTAATTTTTGTTGGCCTGTACCATCCATATTTATGGTATAAATGCCATCATTACTTGCGCTAATATTAAAAATTGAACTATGCGTAAATAAAATTTTGCCTGTATTTGCGGTATTGTTTGGGTTGAGGTTGTTTTTTTTACAGCCTGCTATAAAAATAAGCGGGAGTAAAAGGAAAACAATTATTAACTTATTAAACAATTTCATACCGTATTTAATATTTTGAATTCAATGTTTTTAAGGCTTGGTTTTAAAGGCCATAATTAAAAGGCATCGCCAATTGATAAATGTTTTATATTGTTATACGTTGCTAATTGTATAGGGTTACTGCCGTCAATATTGCAAGAGTATATGCTTAATATCGGATTTCCGGAACCACCTGTTGCAATGGTTTGGAAATAGATGGTTTTACCATCATTTGAAATACTAGGCTGTCCATCGGCCGATGTGCTAACGCCACTTGGCAATGCAACATTGAATAGTTGATTGCTGCTTCCATCTGTATTAACCGTAAAAAATGAACAGGTAGAATAATAGATATCAGAAATAAAATACCCCTGATTTAATAGGACATAAAAAATTTTGCTCTGTTGCCCAACACTATAATTACCCGCAACAATGCCAGGCGCATACGAAACAATTTGTTTTACATTAGTACCATCCAAGTTGCACGAATATATAGTGGGTGGGGAATAAATGCTGGTTTGTGCTGCAAAATATAAACTGCTGTAATCTGTTGATGGTTTTACGTACGAAGCATTGATAATTGAACCAGCCGGTAAGTCAAAATTTACTTGCTGCGCATTTGTACCATCGGCATTGGCTGTATAAATTTTGATTTGATAGTTTTGATTTATTAATATTTGGGCATAAACAATTTTTGTTTGTTGCTGCGCTTTATAAATCGCATCAATAAAATAATAAATATTGGGTGTTCCGCTGGATAGTACCAAATTAGCCGTACCTCCATTTATACTACATGAATATATATCATGACTAATAGTTACATTATTAATGGTTTTATAGGCATTAAAAAAAACGGTACTTGCATCGGGCGAAATTCGCGGAGAACCAAGATCCAAAACAACATTATTGGGCAATGATATGTTAATGGCATGCGCATTGGTGCCATCTACATTCATCACCATAATTTTCGAATCGATATAATAGGCTAGTCGGGGAACGGAAGGGGTATTGGTAGGATTTTGATTTGTTTTTTTGCAACCGCTTAAAAAAACCAGCTGGAGTAAAAGCAAAGCGAACGATAATTTTAATACTTGTAATACTTTCATCATTATATAAGGTTAATTTGTTAATTGATATTATACCTAATAAATAGCCCCTATGTAAACGCCGGCGCTTGACATACCCGGCGTTATGGCCAATTGCGGATTACTTCCATCCAAATTACACCCGTAGATGTTAATAGGGTCGGTAAGGCGGCCACCGCTAAAGTACATGGTTTGGCCATCGGCCGATAGTTTTACGGGCGCCTCCGCAACCACAAAATGAGGGTTAATATTAAAGGAGATGGTTTGCGAAGCCGAGCCATCGGCATTTAACACAAGGATGCTCGAGGGGTTAACGGTTGAACTTAGTAATACCTTACTTTGCCGGTTGATGTTTAAATTACCCAATAGGGTATATCTGGTTGAATTATCGGGATGGGGGTAGGTAAATATTTTTGTTAAGCCACTACCATCCAAATTACAATGGAAAAGGTTGGAGCTCAGCTTCATATTATCAAAGGCCCAAAAAAAGATAGAATTCCCATCAAACGAAAATTTTGCGGCCGATAGATTTTCTATATCATAATTGGGATCCAAACCAATATTTATTTGCCTGGGGTTGCTGCCATCCACACCGGCAAGCCATAATTGCGAACCATGCACCAGCGCCTTTTCCTCGCTAAATAAAATTTTATCGGCATAGGTATCGGCCATTGAAACAATCGAATAATCAGGTGTATGTATAATTTGACTAATATTGCTTCCATTAATATTGGCCGAATAAATGCAATACCCCGACCCACCATCGGCATTAACATTAAAAGCATTGAAAAAAACGGTGGCCCTGTCTGCTGATAATACCGGAATATTAACAGTTTGTAAGCGTACATTATTGGGTAAATTAATACTGGTTTTGCGGGGCAAATAGCCATCGGCATAGGCAGCATAAATATCAAATGAAACGTAGTGGTCAATATTGTTAAAGTATATTATTTTATCTTTTGAAGGGTTAACAGAAGCAACAAGCTCCGCTTTTTTACATCCCCAAATAAAAAAAAGGATCGCCAAAAGCAATAATGAAATTGGTTTTTGTGATAAAGCAAGTTTCATAATAACAATGCAGGTTTAAGCAGTACAA
Source organism: uncultured Mucilaginibacter sp. (assembly GCA_903927645.1). GTDB lineage: Bacteria > Bacteroidota > Bacteroidia > Sphingobacteriales > Sphingobacteriaceae > Mucilaginibacter. The sequence goes on along the minus strand of CAIYNX010000148.1, from coordinate 632 downwards.
CTCAATAAGTACTTAGTATGTATTTGAATAGTAAAGTTAAGGAAATTATTTTTCAAGTTTACATAAAGTTTAATTTATTTAGACTCTTATCTTTTAGTTAGTAAATTTGTAATTCAGCAATTAAAATTTATGATTAATTGGATAAATATACTTATTAATATAATTTGTAGCTTTATAAGTTCCTTTATTTTCATCCATTTAATTTTAATTGTTTACAGACCGAGAATAAAAATTTCACCATTTATTTGTTCTCAAATTGACACGTTCGATCAAAAGGGTGAACAAATGTATTTGTTTAAGATGAGGAATATTTCGGTTTTTACCGCATTTGATATAACGGTACAATTGCATGAAGTAATTTCTTTGCCTGCCGAAAATGGCAAAACATTAGATAGATACAAAGAGCTAAAATTAAAAACCAATAATTTTAATTATTTGAGCAGAAAAAAATGGTCTTTTATTTATCCATCATATTCTGATAATGAATTAATATTTAGGTTGTATGAAAATCTTAATAGTATATTAGAAGAAGATATTAAAAAGATTGTGATTGAAGTAACGTTAAAACATGGCTTAACCGGCATTACAAATGTTATTACTAAGGACTATGTTAATATTGAAAATATAAAAAT
>CAIYNX010000147.1 GCA_903927645.1 uncultured Mucilaginibacter sp. | reverse complement strand
GCAAGTACCATTATATTTGCTTCGCGAAAAGAAATAGTAAAGGATTTGGCAAGGGAGTTAAAAGCCGCCAAAGTAAATGTTAGTGCATTCCATTCGGATTTGGAACAAAAGGAGCGGGAAGAAATTCTGCTCAACTTTAAAAACAAACAACTACCCGTAATTATTGGTACCGACGCATTATCAAGGGGAATTGATGTGGAAGGCATTGATTTGGTTATTAATTACGATGTACCCGGCGATCCGGAAGATTATATCCACCGTATTGGGCGCACCGCACGTGCAGCAACTACAGGTACTGCCATTACTTTTGTTAACCACCGCGACGAGCGAAAGCTAAAAAGTATAGAAGAACTCATCAGCAAACCAATTCGCCTAATTGCTATTCCTGATGAATTGGCACATATTGAAATGGTAAAACAAGAACAAAACAAAAACCATGGGGCCCGCCGAGACAGGCCATCAAAAGGAAGATGGCAAAATAACAACCCTAAAAAATAGTAAAATTTCGACTTCGTAAAATATTTATTACAAATTCTCCCTCCAATAAATCCGATTAATATTTACGCAACTTTTTGATTTTCAATTTCGTATTACGATTCCATTGTACTAAATTTGGTACTTCATTGTGCTGATTTTGGTACATTGACCAATTAATCTAATTATTAATGGTTATTTGAAAATTTATGAATGATGATGCTGTTTAGTAAAAGTGAGCGGGTACTATTGATTAGTCCACATTTATTTTCCTTACCTATTATAACAGACCAAATGCAGGTGAAGCATGTGGATATGCTTGAAAAAGTGTTCCCCGCTTTGTTCGAAACAGTTCCACATATCATTGTTTTTAATTATGATTGTTTTAAGGAAGCTGCTCCAAAGTTTCTAGCCCGTATACGTAGCAATCGATTTTACGATAAAACCAAAATATACGGCTACAAAACAAAACCCGAACCCAGAACAGATGAATACTTGATAAGCCTCGGTATCAATTTTTTAATATACAAAACCGAATTAGTAGAGAATAACAATTCCCTGCAAATAATAAGCAACCTAAAATTTGGTGATGCTATCAATTAAAGGGAATTGAATAATTAGTTGATCGTTAAGCAAACCCTAGTTTATCCAATCAAATTTTGTATAGGGTACCAATACTTCAGGTACTTTAATTCCATTTTCGGTTTGATTATTTTCGAGCAAGGTGGCAACTATGCGCGGCAATGCCAGTGCGCTACCATTTAAAGTATGTGCCAGTTGTGTTTTTCCTTCGGCATTGCGAAAACGAAGTTTTAAGCGATTGCTTTGAAAAGTTTCGAAGTTTGATACGGAAGATACTTCCAGCCAGCGTTGTTGCGCAGCGCTCCAAGTTTCCATATCATAGGTTAAGGCAGATGCAAAACCCATATCGCCACCACATAAACGAAGAACGCGATATGGCAGACCGAGTTTTTGTAATAAACCCTGCACATGCAAACTCATTTTTTCCAATGTTTCGTATGATTTATCAGGATGCTCTACCTGTACAATCTCTACCTTATCAAATTGGTGCAAGCGGTTTAAACCCCTTACGTGAGCCCCATATGAGCCAGCCTCCCTACGGAAACATGGAGTATAGCCACAGTTTTTTACAGGTACTTCGTCTGCTTTTAAAATTACGTCGCGATATAGGTTGGTAATAGGTACTTCTGCAGTTGGGATTAAAAATAAGTTATCCAAACCTACAAAATACATTTGCCCTTCTTTATCAGGCAATTGCCCGGTGCCAAAACCGGAGGCTTCGTTTACCAATAATGGCACTACTACCTCACTATAGCCGGCTTTTTCGGCCTCATCAATAAAATAATTTATTAAAGCCCTTTGCAATTTGGCACCCTTGTTTTTATAAACCGGGAAACCTGCGCCTGTAATTTTTACCCCAAGTTCAAAATCAATCAGGTTATACTTCGCAGCAAGTTCCCAATGTGGCATAGCGTTATCAGCTAAAACGGGCTTATCACCATGCTCCAATACAATCTCGTTATCATCTGGCGTAAGTCCAACTGGTACAGTATGATGGGGCAAATTGGGCAATAAAACTAGTTTTTGTTGCAAAGCTTCCTCAATAGCACCTAATTGTTCGCCAAAGTTTTTAATATCTTCCTTCCAGGTACCTGTTTTTGCTTTGAGCACTTCGGCTTCCTCTTTTTTACCGTTGCGCATAAAATCGCCAATTTGCTTAGCGGCACTGTTGGCTTCGGCAGCAATATTATCCATATTGGTTTGGGTTGATCGTCGTTGGTCATCCAATGAAATAATTTCATCAACCAAATCAAGTTGTTTGAAATTTTTCACAGTCAATCGTTCTAAAACCTTTTCCCT
>CAIYNX010000146.1 GCA_903927645.1 uncultured Mucilaginibacter sp. | reverse complement strand
GCCAATTCATCAGGAATAGCAATTAGGCGAATTGGTTTGCTGATGAGTTCTTCTATACTTTTTAGCTTTCGCTCGTCGCGGTGGTTAACAAAAGTAATGGCGGTACCTGTTGTAGCGGCACGCGCAGTACGGCCAATACGGTGGATATAATCTTCCGGATCGCCGGGTACATCGTAATTAATTACCAAATCAATGCCTTCCACATCAATTCCCCTTGATAATGCGTCGGTACCAATAATTACGGGTAGTTGTTTGTTTTTAAAGTTGAGCAGAATTTCTTCCCGCTCCTTTTGTTCCAAATCCGAATGGAAAGCGCTAACATTTACTTTGGCGGCTTTTAACTCCCTTGCCAAATCCTTTACTATTTCTTTTCGCGAAGCAAATATAATGGTACTTGCGTAAGCACCGTTTTTAAGCAAATACAATAATAAAGGTGTTTTTTGCTGGTCGTGCGCGCGGTATATCTGCTGGTCGATACCTACCGCTGGTTGTGATATGGCAATATTTACTTGTTTAGGGTTATTTAAAACCGTTTTGGCCAAAGTACGGATACGCCCTGGCATGGTAGCTGAGAAAAGCAAGGTCTGACGCGTCTTTGGCAGATAGCTGATTATTTTCATGATATCGTCCGAAAAACCCATGTCGAGCATGCGGTCGGCTTCGTCCAATATCAAATGGGTTAAATGGTTCAGCTTTAATACGCCGGAGGTTAAATGCGCGATTAATCTGCCCGGAGTAGCAATAATAATATCAACATTGTTTTGTATGCCTCGGCGTTGTTGCTCGTAGGCAATGCCATCGCCACCACCAAAAACTGCTATCGAGCTAATGCCTGTAAAATAGGCCAGTCCTTCTACCTGTTGGTCAATTTGCTGGGCAAGCTCACGGGTGGGTGCTAAAACCAGCGCGCTAGTATGGTGTTTTTTATTTTTGCTGATAAAATCAAGTACTGGCAATAAATAAGCGCCTGTTTTACCAGTGCCGGTTTGGGCGCAGGCAATAATATCATTGCCCTCTAAAATTATGGGGATAGCCATTTCCTGAATGGGTGTTGGGGTGGTGTACCCCATACTTGAAATGCCCTCGGCTAAATGTTCGTTAAACTGAAAATCCTGAAATGTCAAACTATTGTTGTTTGGGGCTGCAAGTTATGAAAATTTGTGGTTTAAACCATCATTTTGCATTTGCTATCATTAAACATGTACTTTTGGCAACCGTATTGAGCCATGATAAAAAACATTGATGTAAGTGCCCTTATTGAGTTAGATAAAACTATCCCGGTAGTTGATGTGCGCACCCCGGCCGAGTTTGAGCAGGGCCATATTTGCGGTGCCTTCAATATTCCTTTGTTTAGCAATGAGGAGCGGGTGCAGGTAGGTACTACTTATAAACAAATAGGTAGGGAGCAAGCTATTTTATTGGGTTTTGATTTAACAGGCAATAAATGGTCGGGCTTTATTAGGCAAGCCCTCCAAATTGCACCTGATAAAAAAATAGCGGTACACTGCTGGCGTGGAGGCATGCGTAGTGGCGCCATGGCTTGGGCATTAAACTTATATGGCTTTGATGTTTACCTACTACAAGGCGGCTACAAAAAATACCGGGAATGGATAAGAGCTCATTTTGTAAAAAATTACAGATTACAAATATTAGGAGGATTAACTGGCTCGGGCAAAACCAAGATTTTACAATTGCTAAAACAAAAGGGCGAACAAGTGGTTGATTTGGAGGATATTGCCCAGCATCAAGGTTCTACTTTCGGCTCCATGAATTATTTAGTACAACCAACGCAAGAGCAGTTTGAAAATAACCTGGGTACGCAATTAGCACAATTAAAGCAAGATAAGGTAATTTGGATAGAGGATGAAAGCATTACCATTGGCAAAATGATTATCCCTAATACCTTATGGCGACAAATGCGCGACTGTAAGGTTATCGCCATTGATGTTCCATTGGAGGTAAGGGTAGCTTTTTTGGTGAAGGAATATGGTGTATTGGACAAGGGCTTTTTAAAAGAATGTACCCTTAAAATAGGTAAACGGCTTGGTCCGTTGCAAACCAAAAATGCGCTGATTGCCATTGATGAAGATAGGATGGACGATTTTATCCGTTTGGTTTTAACTTACTATGATAAGACCTATAGAAACGGCTTGAATAAACGTGGTGAGGGAAATATTATATTAGTTGATTGCGCAAACAAAAGCAACGAAGCAATTGCCGATTTATTAATTACAAAATATAAACAAGACTAAAACAAGCAGGTATAAAAACCATGAATATAAACGATATAAAACTCACCCAATATTCGCACGGAGCGGGATGTGGCTGTAAGATTAGTCCGGCAGTATTGGATACCATTTTGCATAGCCCCATTAAGCATCAGGCCGACCCAAACTTATTGGTGGGTAACGATACCCGGGATGATGCCGCGGTGCTTGATTTAGGCAATGGCATGGCCTTAATTTCGACCACCGATTTCTTTATGCCCATAGTTGACGATGCCTATGATTTTGGGCGGATAGCATCGGCCAATGCCATTAGCGATGTGTATGCCATGGGTGGGAAACCAGTATTAGCAATCGCTATTTTAGGATGGCCCATTGATAAAATACCTGCCGAAATTGCCCAAAAAGTATTGGAAGGCTCCCGTGCAATTTGTGCCGAAGCGGGTATTACCCTTGCCGGCGGGCATAGCATTGACTGCCCCGAACCGGTTTTTGGCTTGTCGGTAAATGGTATGGTAGCGGTTAATAATCTCAAAAAAAACTCCACCGCTACCGCAGGCTGTAAACTATACCTAACCAAAGCCCTTGGTGTGGGCATACTCAGCACGGCGCAAAAAAAAGGAGTTTTAAAAACGGAAGACGCGCTGATTGCCTTAAATAGCATGTGCAAACTCAATAAAATTGGCGAGGTATTGGGCAATTTGCCACAAGTAAAAGCCATGACCGATGTTACTGGCTTCGGACTACTTGGGCACCTCAGCGAAATGTGCGAGGGCAGTAACCTGCAAGCGGTTATTGAGTTTGATAAAGTTCCAAAAATTGAATCCATCACCAGTTACCTGGAGCAAGGTTGTATACCGGGTGGTACAGTACGCAATTGGAAAAGCTACGGACAAAAAATTGGCTCAATTACCGAGCAACAAAAACATATCCTGGCCGACCCACAAACAAGCGGCGGCTTATTGATTGCTGTGGAGGAAGATGGCATCGCGTCATTTGAGCATATTTTAAAAGAGAACCAAATCGACCCAAAATGTATTATTGCCATAGGTACTTTACAACCCAAAGTTGGTGAACTTAGCATTGAGGTAATATAAATATGGATGTTGTTTTAAAAGGATAGCTGAAAAACTTAAATGGTAAAAACAACAGGGCAACAGGTAATAGCAAACTGGTACCAGCAAAAAAACTGGGAACAATTTACCTTTCAGCAGGAGATGGAGTCCGCTTATTTGGGCGGTTTTTCGGGCTTGTTGAACGCGCCTACCGGCAGTGGTAAAACCATGGCTTTGTTTCTGCCGTTTTTGGCAGGGTATATCAATCAACATCCCGATAGTTATCAGCAACAAAAAAACAATGGTTTGCTCATGCTGTGGATTACCCCATTGCGAGCACTAACCAATGATATAAAAAAGGCCATGCAGGAGGTTTGCGACGAATTAGGGCTCCCCTGGAAAATTGGTGCGCGTACGGGCGATACCTCCGCAGCCGAAAAACAAGCCCTCAAAAAGAAACTACCCGAAGTACTGCTCACCACGCCCGAAAGCTTGCACCTGATGCTAGCCCAAAAGGAATACCCAAAAATGTTCGAAAAGCTGGAGGTGGTGGTGATTGATGAATGGCACGAACTTTTGGGCACTAAACGCGGTGTACAGGTGGAGTTAGGCTTATCAAAATTAAAAGCCATTGTAGCATTCAATCAACAAAAATTGGGCTTGAAATTATGGGGTATAAGTGCCACAATAGGAAATTTAGAACAAGCTTCCGATGTTTTATTGGGTAATAATTTCCCGAAAAACAAGATAAAAATGATTCGAGCTCATACAGAAAAAAAACTCCTTATCAAATCAATCATTCCCGAAAATATTGAAAGTTATAGCTGGTCAGGTCATATTGGTTTAAAACTATTACCACAGGTAATGGAATTAGTGGCTAATAGCGTTACTACGTTAATTTTTACCAATACCAGAGCTCAATCAGAAATATGGTACCATGCTATTTTGGATAATTATCCGGAATATGCCGGTATTATGGCTATGCACCATGGCTCATTAGACAATGATTTACGAAACTGGGTGGAACAAGCTTTACACGCACAAGCTTTAAAACTGGTAGTATGTACCTCAAGTTTGGACTTAGGCGTTGATTTTAGACCGGTTGATACGGTTATACAAGTTGGCAGCCCCAAAGGCGTAGCCCGATTTATGCAACGTGCCGGGCGTAGCGGACACCACCCGGGTGCCGTATCAAAAGCATATTTTGTGCCTACCCATTCGCTCGAATTATTGGAGGGCGCCGCCCTTAAACAGGGCATTAAAGATGGAATTTTTGAAAGCCGAGACCCGCTTTTACTGGCGATGGATGTATTGGTACAATATATGGTAACCCTAGCCGTTTCCGAAGGTTTTAGGCCGGATGAATTATTTACAGAAATAATCGGAACTTATGCCTTTGCCGACTTAACCCAAAAAGAATTTAACAGTTTGCTCGATTTTATTACCACTGGTGGTAAAACCCTGGCTCAGTACGACGAATTTTTAAAGGTAGAGGTGCTTAACGGAGTATTTAAAGTAAACAACCGCAGGGTAGCTATGCGGCACCGGTTAAGCATAGGCACCATTACGAGCGAGATGAGTATTCGGATAAAGTGGTTAAGCGGGGGCAGTTTAGGTACCATCGAGGAATCCTTTGTATCAAAACTAGAGGCTGGGGATGTTTTTTGGTTTGCTGGCCGTAGTCTTGAATTTATACATTTAAAGGAAATGACAGCCTTTGTAAAAAAATCGAACGCTAAAAAAGGATTAATACCTAGCTGGATGGGTGGGCGTATGCCTTTGTCATCCCAATTATCAGCCGTGTTTCGTGATAAATTGGATGAGGTGGCACATGGTTTAGAGGTTGATGAAGAGGTGATCGCGTTAAAACCTTTATTTAATCTACAGGCATCCCTATCGCATCTGCCACAAAGCAATGAATTTTTGATTGAATCGTTCAAATCCCGTGAAGGTCATCATTTATTATTTTATCCATTCGAAGGCAGGTTGGTGCATGAGGGAATGGCCTCCTTACTAGCTTATCGCATCAGTAAGGTAAAATCGGCCACATTCTCCATCGCTATGAACGATTATGGATTTGAATTGCTAACAGACCAAGATATACCCATTGAAGATTTTTTGGAGGATGCCTCCTTTTTATCTGCCGATAACTTATTGGATGATATTTTATTGAGCTTAAACGCCAATGAGATGGCACGTAGGCGGTTCAGGGAAATTGCGCATATTGGGGGATTGGTTTTTACAGGCTACCCTGGCCAACCCATAAAAAACAAACATTTGCAAGCCTCCACCTCCCTGCTTTTCGATGTTTTTAGCGAGTACGAACCTGATAATATCCTGATAAGGCAAGCCTATAACGAAGCCTTATCATTTCAACTGGAAGAATTTAGGATGCGGGAGGCATTGAGGCGTATAGGTACTCAAAACATCATCCTAAAAACCATCGAAAAGCCTACACCATTTGCATTCCCTATAATGGTGGATAGTTTAGGCAGGGAACGACTTACTACCGAAACGCTCGAAGAGCGGATAGCTAAAATGGTAAAGAATTTTGGTTAGAAGTTGTAAATGGGATGTCAACCTCACCAAAAAATACGCTTAACTTATTTATTCAATATTCCTTTTTGTTAAAAAGCACTTTAAAATAAAAATAATTAATATTGTAAAGCAAATATTGAAATACCCAATGCAAAAATTCAACTTGCCCTCCCTATATTTAAGATTAGCTATAGGAAGTAGCTATTTATGGGAAGTGGCCGACCGTTTAGGCCTTTTAGGAAAGAATGGCGAACCCCATGTTGGCTGGGGCGATTGGTCGCATTTTGTTGCCGCAACAGCACAGGTAATGCATTTTATACCGCTTAGCTGGGCACCTTTTTTTGCAGTAATGGCAACCTTAGGAGAGGGCTCATTCGGAATACTCCTGATTGTAGGTTTATTTACTCGGTATGCAGCTGTAGGTAGCGGAATACTGGCGTTTTGCTTTGCTGTTTCAATGGCCATTTCATCAGGTATTGATTCACCACTCGGCTATTCTGTTTTTACCCTGAGTGCTGCAAGTTTTTTATTGGCAACCATCCCTGCTTACCGTTGGAGTTTAGATTCATTGATATCTGCAAAATTATAAAATAACTAATTGGAGATACAATTAGAAAATTTATTTGCCGTCAAAAATTCTTCTACAATTTAACCTAGTTGAAAAAATTTGCAAGTTTAAAACAGCACATTTTTATTCCTTATTGAAATCATCACCATTTTCTTTATTTCTTACTTCGGCAACCATTTTATAGGCGAGGAAACCCAGTAATATAAGTGCGGCAATAATTGCTGCCCAAATAAAAGCGGTATACTCTTTTTTAGTTTTGGTGGGTGGGTTTTGGTAATCAGGATTTGGAATTACTGCTTGATGTGTTATTATAGGTACTTGGCCTCAAAGGCTATCTTTAAAAAATTTAAGATCGTAATTGGGTTGTTCTGCATTAGGTTTACCAATTGTAAAACAATATTGACCTTTTTCTAAATAGCTAAGCACGTAATTTGCAGTTTGAAACGCCTCAACATTGTTTATTTGTAATGGCAAATTATCTGCATTATCAATCCTTATTTCTAAATGACTGGTTTTCTCCATTAAAAACAGGTCGCTTGGGATTACCGAATTAAGTTCAGCATCACTAACCAATTCAGGCTTTTTCCCTAAAACATTATAAACCAGAACGTTTCGTTTATAATATTTTGGCCCTTTAATTGTAAAATGAAGTTTATTAACCTGATATTTATCATTTAGCCAAACATTGATGATTGTTATTTTTCCACTATCCCTTTGTGTAAACCTTGCTGTTAAAATTGGCAAATAAGCCTTTTGTTCTGCGCTTGAATTATAAATACCAACTTCTAAAAAATTGATTGGAGCTCTGGTTTTATCGTTAACAGAAATCCTTAAATAATGGTAGTTACTAGCAGGAAAGTTGATGGTCATAACATATTCGCCGTCCTCACCCAAATCGGGTTGATTAAGCAACGCACCTTCTTCAATAGCAAACCAATGTTTCAGGTCGTCGCTACCTGTTAAATTCATGGTTCGTATCACATTTGTATTTTTAACCTTTAGCCATAAGTTGCTAACAGGTTTACCCAGGTTATTTTCGGCAATTATGGTGGTTAGGCTATCAACCTTAACTATAGCACCAACTTTTGGAAATTCAACAAAAAAAGGCTTTTCGTTTACAGGTAAACCAGTAGGCGGTACGTAAGGGATTTCCCGATCCTTACTATCCATTAACCGTAAATCAATGAGCGCTGATTCAGTTTTGGCTATTAATTGGGGTTGTAATAATATTTTATAAAAACCTGCCGAATCAATGGTTTGTATATTTGCACGGTATTTTTGCCCATAGGCAATTTTAACTAGCAAACACCCAAAAATCAGCAGTATCGTATTTTTAATCATTTGATTTAGGTTTATCATCAACTATAATTTTTTTAACTTTTTGGTACATAAATGATACGATGAGCAATAATACACCCAAACAGAAAAACGCGGCTATTTTGCCGGTAATAGGTATATCAATAATGTCAAAAACAAACAATTTAGTAAGGGTAATAAAAAATAATGTAAGTGATATGATCCGGAAAACACGCACCTTTTTACGCATACCTAACCACATAAGTATAAATGACAGTACCCCCCATAAAACAGGTAAAACAGCCTTTATATAAACGTTTTCGATAATACCTATTTGTTCACCCTTACCATAAAATAATTGGTTGCTAAGCAATGAAAATTCTGTACTTAAAAATATGATAGCCAAGGTTGATATTGCCCATGATATTAAATTGATGCTTTCTTCAGCAATGTATTTTCTACTTAGGCTAACTAATTGATAAAATACTAAAATTATCATCCCATCGCTTAACCAATGTATATAAATATGGAAAATAGAAATATTGCCTTTTACCAAAATATCGTTCAATAATAAAAAAACCACAGGGGTACTAATCAAGTATATCGATACACTTAAAAACATTAAAATCAGTCCCAATTGCCATCTATATTTTTGATTTTCAACTTTTTGATAAATAAAATTAAACAACAAAATAAATACTGGTATATACAACATGATATACAAAATGTTCACGCTGCTTTTTGGGAATGAAAGGGAAAACTGATAATTTATCTCAAACAAGCCACTTAAAAAAAACATAATAAATGCTAGGTACTTAAATATCCCCTTAAACATGTCAAATTCGGTTGGCTCTTCGGCAATAACTTCTTTACTAATTAAAACATATAATAGATAAGTACAAATGGCCGAATAAACAGTTGTGATATATCCCTTATTGAAGATGATAGTAATGGCTTGATTATTATCAAAATAAACGCTATCTAAGTCCATCACTAAACTAACCATCATGGCTATCCATATTATGTAAGAAGCAATTCTTAGCAATAAAATGGATGATTTTTGGGATAACCAATACAACAATACACATTCTGACGCCCAAAATAGTGTGATATAATGACCATGTAATTGCAAAGGGGCGGTTAATGAGATAAAGGTAAAAGTAATACCTATTAATAAGTAAAGTATGTTTGTATCAACTTTCCTGTTTTTGAATAAAAAATAGGATAGGACCAGATTGATAGCAGCCAATCCTGCACTAAAAAATCCATTGTATTGGTTTAATTCCATTTCCGACAATAAAAATAGTCCTGCCGAAAAGTAAAATGCTGTATTGGTTAATAAAATGGTAAAATCAATCGCTAAAAACTTTTTATTTTCACGTACATTGTTTATAATGTTTATAGCAAAAAACAACAGATAGAAAATTGTTAAAAAGGCAAAAGCTCCTGAGTAAGCCTTAAAAGGCATAGTTAAAACAATGGTGATCAATATAATAAGGCTAAAGGCATAAGCCAATATATTAAGTATTCGCCAAGCTTTAAAATAGGCAATACTTAACAAACCAATATTTAAGATAAGCAGATAAATAAATAGTCCGTTGTAATTGGCGCTACCGTTACTTATCAAAAAAGGACTCGAAAAGCCACCAATTAAAGCTATTATGGCAAGTTCTTGCTTATTGTATAATAATGATAATAACACCGAGAATATGGTAATTACTATCAATAAAAATAATGCAACAAGTTGACTAAACAAATGAAATTCCTGAAAGGCCAATGTTATGGTGAAATAAAAAATAGCCAACCCGCCGCCAGTTAAAACCGAACTAAATGCCTTGTAAGTAATGCGGAGTTTATGGGCAAAGCCAATTAAAATACCACCACAAATAAAGCCTATCCCTACCCGACCAATTGGTCCTATCCAATTATTATCAATTGCGTATTTAACAAAGAAACCTATTGCTAAAACCAAAATAGCAATACCAATTTTATTAAATAGGTTTTCGCCTATAAATTTTTCAAGGTCAGGATTTCGCTCAAAAAATGTAGGCTTTGGTTGTTCTTCCTCAAAAACTGGTGGTGACCACGTTTTAATAGGCTTCCTAATTTGGGATAAACTATCGGCAAATACTTCCTCTTTGGTTTTAATTTTCGAAAAGTTATCTGCAATTACTTCCTGATGCTGCTCTACAATTGTTTCTGGCTTTTCCTTCTCTACTTTAGGCACAGGTGGAGTTATAATTGGTTTTAAAGGTGCTACATTACCTATCTTTTCTTCTGTAATAGAAATTTTACCTTGTATTTCAATTTTTTCCAATAATTGCCTTATTTGGGCAATATTATCTTCAACATCATCAAACTTTTCTCTTACATTTGATTTGAGAATTATTACTAAAGTAATAATAATTATTAGTAATAAAATTGTTACAAATTCCATAGCTCTAGGTTTTCAAAATAAAGGTAATGACTTTAAAGATAAAACAGCATTTAAATGGCATTTTATTATTGGCTGCATTCCAGATTCTTTTTTTTACCCCTAAACCAATAGTTGCCCAAACCTCCTCACCCATAAACCCCTACCAACAATGGAATGCCTATTGGATAGCCCCAGCCAATGTACAGGGCAGTGAATATGGTGTTTATTGCTTCCGGAAAAATTTTGATTTGGAAGTTAGACCAAATACTTTTTTGGTAAAAGTATCGGCTGATAACAGATATAAATTATACATAAACGGTCATCTTATTTCCTTAGGCCCGGCACGTGGCGATACCTATTATTGGAATTATGAAACGGTTGACCTGGCTCCGTATTTAAATTATGGCCGTAATACCATAGCTGCCTTGGTTTGGAATGAGGCACAATATCGCCCCGAAGCTCAAATAAGTTTACGCACTGGCTTTATATTACAAGGAAAAACACAAGTTGAAGAAATAATTAATACCAATAATACTTGGAAATGTAAACGGAATGATGCCTACCAACCTTTAACAGGCATTGGATACCCTACTTATTATGTTGCCGGACCGGGGGAGCTTGTAAATGTTTTAAAAAACATAAAGGGTTGGCAAGAAACTTATTATAATGATTTTACCTGGCCCGACGCGATAACAATAGACAGGGGAAAACCCAAAGGCTTAGCTGATGCTTTTGGCTGGATGCTGGTACCTTCTACCATTCCGCAAATGGAGCTATCAACCGAAAGAATTCCTGTTTTGCGAAGGGCTGTTGGGGTGCGGGTTCCATCCTCCTTCCCTGCAACACAAACAAGTTTTACTGTGCCAGCCAATACCAATGCAACTTTATTGGTTGACCAAACCTACTTAACAAATGCCTATTTAACATTAAAATTTAGCGAAGGTTTAGGAGCCGGCATATCCCTTACTTATGCCGAATCTCCCTTTATTAGTATCGCCAATGGCACCCTAAAAGGCAACCGCAACGATGTGGATGGCACCATAATTGCCGGAAGAAAAGATAGTATTATTTGCGATGGCAGCAACGCACAAACTTACACCACCTTGAACTGGCGCACTTTCAGGTATATTTTAATCACCATTCATACCGGCTCATTTCCTTTAATTATTGATGATATTTATGGCACATTTACCGGTTATCCATTCAAGGTAATTTCAAAATTCCAAACCGGGAATACTGAATTTCAGAAAATACTGGATATAGGATGGCGTACGGCCAGGCTCGATGCCGTAGAAACTTACATGGATTGCCCCTATTACGAGCAATTGGAGTATATTGGCGACACCAGGATACAGGCACTTGTATCGTACTATAACAGCGGCGATGATCGTTTAGCGCGTAATGCCATAAACCTGATGGACCATTCTCGGATTTCGGAAGGGCTTACCTTGAGCAGGCATCCTTCTTATAGTCCTCAAATTATTTCAACCTTTTCACTTTGGTATATCGGCATGCTACATGATTATTGGATGTACAGACCTGATAGCACTTTGGTTAAAGAAAAATTATCGGCTGTGCGAGAAATTTTACGATTTTTTGCCAAATATCAACAAGAAGATGGTTCGTTAAAAAACACACCGTATTGGACATTTGTTGATTGGGTTGATAATCCCGGTTGGAAAAGTGGCATGCCGCCAAAAGGGAGTAACGGAAATTCTGCCATCTTGGATTTACAACTTTTATGGGCTTACCAACAAGCTGCCAAAATGGAAGCGAGTATGGGTTTACCCGATTTAGAACGATTATACACTGCAAATGCTTTACAGCTAAAACGTACCATACAGAATAAATATTGGGATCAGTTTAAACAACTGTATGCTGATACAGAAAATAAGGATGTTTACTCTCAACATACAAACTCGCTGGCTATTTTAACTGGGATGCTAAGCGACCAAGATGCAAAAACACTTGGGAAAAAACTACTTATAGAAAGCACACTTACACAATGTACCATCTACTTTAAATATTATTTACACCAAGCTTTGGTAAAGAGTGGATTGGGGAATGATTATATAGAATGGCTTGACATTTGGAAAAAAAATATGTCGTATGGATTAACCACTTGGGCCGAAATTTCAGACCTTGAGCATAACCGTTCTGATTGCCATGCTTGGGGTTCGAGCCCAAATATTGAATTTTACCGTACAGTTTTGGGAATAGACAGTTACTCACCAGGTTTTAATTCGATAAAGATAGAGCCACACCTTGGAAAACTAAACAACCTAAGCGGCGAAATTCCACATCCCAAAGGCAAAATAAAAGCTGATTACAAATTGGTTGGTACCTTTTGGGAAATAAAAATAAGCATACCGCAAAATACCTCAGGTATATTTATTTGGAAAGGTAAATCATATAACTTGGTTGCCGGAGACAATAATTTCAGTTTATAATTTGGTTTTGCACAATAGTGATATAAAAGGTATTGAAACAAAGAAAAATAACTTAAATTTATTATCGGATATTGTTTAATATTTACTTAATTAGCCTAAATATTATGTGCTGAAAAAGACAAGTATGTTATAGGTATTTTGTCATGTTTACAGCTGTAAATTATCTTTAATTAATTATTTGTTTTTGATTCCTTGTAGATAGATTAATGGCAAAACCTTCAGCAGACTTAAAAATCCTTTCAATTGATATTGGTGGTTCCAATATTAAAGGCACTATACTAAACAGTAAAGGCGACCTTACCAAACAATACGAAAAAACCCCTACACCTTTTCCGGCAAGCCCAGAAAATGTGCTGAATTCAATAAAACTTTTGGTAAAAGATTTCCCAGAATATGATTATATTTCTGTTGGCTTTCCGGGGTATATAAAAAATGGAGTAGTAAAAACAGCCCCGAACCTTGATACCACACTTTGGGCCGACTTTGATTTTGCTAAAAACCTGGAAGAAGTATTAGGCAAGCCAGCCAAAGTAGTAAACGATGCTGACATGCAGGGGTTGGGAGTTGTAACCGGCAAAGGCTTGGAATTTGTGATTACCCTTGGCACGGGCTTTGGCACTGCCTGGCTTCAAGATGGCGAACTATTGCCCCATATGGAGTTTTCGCACCAACCGTTTGATAAATACAGCTCCTATGATAAATACATAGGCGATAAAGCACTCGCTAAAGAAGGCGTAAAAAAATGGAACTTAAGAATTCAAAATGTTTTTGAAGTTTTAAAAACCGTTTTCAATTATGATTATCTATACATAGGTGGCGGCAACTCGAGCAAATTGAATTTTAAGCTTGATGCCAATATGAAAATAGTAACCAATGCTGATGGCATTAAAGGTGGCGCTCGCCTATGGGTAAAAAACAAAACAGTTGAAACAACAACCGAAGTAATAGCTTAATAGTAGGTAAAGATTACAAAATTTAAATAAGATGGATTTAGACAACAGCAAATTAGAAAATTTAGGCATAAATACCGTTAGGATCATTTCGGCAGAGGCAGTACAAAAAGCAAATTCAGGGCACCCAGGTACCCCCATGGCACTTGCCCCAATTGGCCATGTGCTTTGGGCCGATTACATGAAGTACAATCCTAAAAACCCTAATTGGGCAAATCGCGACCGATTTATCCTATCAAACGGACATGCCTGTATGTTGCAATACAGTTTTCTTTATTTAACCGGATATGATTTAAGTTTAGATGATATAAAAAATTTCCGTCAGTTGCACAGCAAAACCGCTGGTCACCCCGAATATGGTTTGGCTCCCGGCGTTGATGTAACGACTGGCCCCCTTGGTCAGGGATTTGCAAATGGTGTTGGCTTTGCCATTGCGCAGAAGCATCTGGCGGCTCGATATAACAAACCAGGTTTCGACCTGTTTGATTACCATGTTTACGCGATAGTAAGCGATGGCGATTTGATGGAAGGTGTAACCTCTGAAGCGGCTTCCTTAGCAGGTCATCTCGAATTGGGTAACCTAATATATTTGTATGATGATAACCATATATCTATAGAAGGTGATACAGATATTACCTTTACTGAAGATGTTGCAAAACGCTTTGAATCATACGGTTGGCATGTTCAAACCGTTGCCGATGGCAATGATATTGCAGCCTTGGCACAAGCTATTCGCAATGCTAAAGGCGTTATCAACAAGCCATCAATTATCAATGTACGTACACAAATTGGCTACGGCAGTCCAAATAAAGTAAATACAGCTGGCGCACACGGAGCACCGCTTGGGGCTGATGAAATTAAATTGGTAAAAGAGTTTTTTGGTTTTGATCCAGAAAAATCATTTTATGTGCCAGACGAGGTATTGAAATATTACCACGAAAAAGGCGCCAGAGGCATCGAGTTGGAAGCTAAATGGAACGCATTATTCCAATCCTACAAGAAAGAATTCCCTGAATTAGCGGCCGAATATGAAACTGCTGCATCTGGAAATTTACCAGAAGGTTGGGCAGGTTCCCTACCAGTATTTAAAGGATCAGACCCTAAAATGGCTACCCGCCAAGCATCAGGCAAAGTTTTGAATGCCATTGCTGATAGCCTACCAAATTTAATAGGTGGCTCTGCCGATCTTGCCCCATCAACCGAAACCAATCTGAAAAAATATACTTCATTTACCCCTGAACAACGTGATGGACGTAATTTCCACTTCGGTATCAGAGAACATGCAATGGGGTCTATATTAAATGGTATGGCCTTAACCAAAGGGTTGATTCCTTATGGCGCCACATTCTTGATGTTTTCTGAATATATGCGCCCTCCTATTAGGTTGGCCGCTATTATGAAGATTCGTCCTATTTTGGTTTATACCCATGATAGTATAGGATTGGGCGAAGATGGCACTACACACCAACCAATTGAACAATTAGCTGCACTAAGGGCTATACCTAATATCACCTTGATTCGCCCTGCCGATGCAAATGAAACTGCACATGCATGGCGTGTTGCCTTAGAACATAAAGATGGTCCGGTAGCATTGGTATTAACTCGTCAGGGCTTACCAATACTTGATCAGGAAAAATATGCGAGTGCCAGTAACCTTGAAAAAGGTGCATATATACTTTCAGAACCAGCTACCGCGCCTCAGCTAATATTAATTGCAACAGGTTCAGAAGTTGCCTTGGTTATGCAAGCTCAGGCAAAACTACAAGAAGAAGGTATTGCTGCAAGGGTGGTTAGTATGCCATCTTGGGAGTTGTTTGAGAAACAAAGCGCGGAATATAAAGAAAGCGTGTTTCCTAAAAACCTTAAAAAGCGTTTGGCTGTTGAAATGGCCTTGGCTATGGGATGGCATAAATATACCACTGATGAAGGTGATATATTAGGGATCAACACCTTTGGCGAATCGGCTCCGGCAGATGAACTTTACAAGCTGTTTGGTTTTACAGTTGAAAATGTGGTGAATAAGGCGAAAGCGCTTTTATAATTTGTTGTGAGTTTAAGGTTGTAAGTGGCCATTGTGTTGTAAGTTGAAGTATGACTTAAAACAATAACATTGAACAAATAACAAAACTTACAACCTATAGGAAACATACAACCCACAACGTACAACATACAACTCACAATGAGATGATTTGGGACAGTGATATCATAAAAAATTTAGCCTGGAATGGCACTATCAGTAACCTTGATGCAAAGCAAAAGGTGGCTGATAAAATTGCCGCTAAGGTGAAAGACGGTGATGTTATAGGGGTAGGTTCAGGATCAACTTCCTATTTGGCATTGGTTGCTATTGCCCAAAAAATGAAAGCTGAGAAGCTGAATATTAAAGCCATTGCTACTTCTATCGAATTAGGAATGGTTTGTAATAGCTTGGAAGTACCATTAACCAACATTTTAGAGAGCCGACCCGATTGGTCGTTCGATGGAGCTGACGAGGTTGATCCGAATAATAGTTTGATAAAAGGTCGTGGAGGTGCCATGTTTAAGGAAAAATTATCAATTGCATCAAGCCCTATTAATTATATTATTATTGACGAAACTAAATTGGTTAATAAATTATGTACTCATTTTCCAATACCAATAGAGGTTTTTCCAACTGCGCTGTTGCATGTTGAAAAGCAATTACAAAAACTAGGGGCAACTAGTATAACATTAAGGCCAGCCAAAGGAAAAGATGGACCAATAATATCAGAAAGTGGAAACCTTATTTTAGATGCCATGTTTAACGAGGTACCTTCTGATTTAGAATTAAACATTAAAGCCATTACCGGAGTAATTGAGAGTGGCTTGTTTATCAATTACAATGTCGAAATTTTAATGGCCTAAGGTGATGATGTAAGGTTTTGGAGTAGTGAACCGACAAACAAATAAAGCGCAACAATAATTACCAATAACACATAAAAATTAAAACAATACTGAAATGGAAATAAATAAAGTAAAACAAATACACAGCTTCGGGCAGAGCATATGGCTAGATTTTATTGACCGCGAAATCATAAAATCAGGCAATTTGCAGAAACTGATTGATGAGGATGGCGTAAGGGGGGTAACCTCAAACCCTGCCATATTTGAAAAAGCAATTACCAGCAGTTCTGATTATGATGCAGATATCCGTGCCAATGCAACCGGAAATTTAAGCAACGAAGAAATTTTCTTTGCCTTGGCTATTAGCGATATAAAACATGCCACCGATATATTTAAACCATTATACGAGGAATCAAAAGCAGTTGATGGATATGTAAGTTTGGAGGTTTCGCCTTTTTTAGCTTTGGATGATGAAGGTACTACCAAACAAGCCGAAGAATTATGGAAAGCGGTGGATCGTAAAAATGTTATGATAAAAATTCCGGGGACCAAACCTGGTTTATCAGCTATTCGTAAATCAATTGCTAAAGGCATCAATATCAACGTGACACTTTTATTTGGTCTGGATCGTTATGCCGAGGTTGCCGATGCTTATATTGCAGGCTTAGAAGAACATTTAGCAGCAGGACATGCTATTGCACATATCTCATCGGTAGCAAGCTTCTTTTTGAGCCGTATTGATGTATTGATTGACCCTATTTTGGATGAAAAAGGACTAGGCGACCTAAAAGGCGAAGTAGCCATTGCATCTGCCAAAAAAGCTTACGAAATTTATAAACACAAGTTTAGTGGTGCTCGTTGGGAAAAACTAGCCGCACAAGGCGCTCAACCGCAACGTTTGCTTTGGGCAAGTACTAGCAGCAAAAACTCTGCATTTAAAGATACCAAATATGTTGAGGCGCTTATTGGTCCTGATACTGTTGATACCGTGCCTTTAGAAACCATCGTTGCTTTCCGCGATCATGGTGTCGCAGCAAATACCCTCGAAACAGGCTTAGAAACCGCTACCGAAATTTTGGCAAAAGTAAAAGCTGCTGGTATTGATTTAGATGCCCTTACCCAACAATTGGAAGATGAAGGTATTGAAAAATTCAACAAGCCATTCGAAAAATTATTGAATGCTATAGAAACCCAAAAAGCTAAAGTTTAAAGCCTTGGAAGCTACATCGGTAAAAATATTGTTTTTTGATATTGGTGGGGTTTTACTTACCAACGGCTGGGGTCACCGCTCGCGCATGGAAGCTTGCGAATTGTTTGGCTTGGATTATGCCGAAGTGACGGAGCTTCATACATTTATTTTTAATGTGTATGAAATGGGCAGTATAAACTTGGACGAATACCTTGATACCGTAGTATTTAACCGCCCCCGCGATTTTGCCCGCGAAGACTTTAAAGAATTTATCTTTAGGCAAAGTCAGGAATTGCCCGATATGCTGCAATGGCTAAAGGCTTGGAAAAAAGACTGTGGTTTCAGGATCATTGCCATCAATAACGAAGGAAAGGAACTGAATGATTATCGGGTAAAAAAATTCAAATTGCATGATTGTTTTGATGCTTTCATATCCTCTTGCGAGGTAAAATTGCGTAAACCCGATCCTGCTATATTTAACCTTGCCTTGGGTGTAGCTTTGGCAAAACCTAGTCAGTGTGTTTATTTTGACGACAGACCCATGTTTGCCAATGCTGCGCAAAAAATAGGCATCAAGGCCTTTCACCATACTGATTTTGAAACTACCAAAAACATACTGGAAAACTTAAAAAAAGAAAATCAATCAAATTTAAAATGAGCAACACACCAGATAAATACAATTTCGGGATGATAGGCCTTGGAACCATGGGCCGTAATCTGTTGTTAAACATGGGCGACCACGGCGTTGCCGGTGCAGGTTTTGATACCGATGCCTCAAAAGGCGCATTGCTTGAAAAAGAAAGTACCAATAATAACCTAAAGGGATTTAGCGATATACAGGCATTTACCGCCAGCTTAACCAGTCCGAAAGCCATCATGATGTTGGTGCCGGCGGGTAAAATTGTGGACGATGTAATAGCCAGCTTATTGCCCTACCTTGATAAAGGCGATATTTTGATTGATGGCGGTAATTCGCACTTTACCGATACAAACCGTCGTGTAGAGGAATTGGAAGCAAAAGGATTCCATTTTTTTGGCATGGGAATTTCGGGTGGTGAAGAAGGTGCAAGGTTTGGTCCAAGTATGATGCCGGGTGGCGACAAGGAGGCTTATAATGTAATGAAGCCCATCCTTGAATCAATTGCCGCCAAGGTTGATGGGGCACCATGCGTAACTTATATTGGTCCGGGAGCATCTGGCCATTTTGTAAAAATGGTACATAATGGTATTGAATATGCCATTATGCAATTATTGGCCGAGACTTACGAAATTTTGAAAAAAGGCTTACAATTGGATAATGCCGAAATAGGCCAAATATTTTCTGATTGGAACGAAGGCCGACTAAAATCTTTTTTACTTGAAATTACCAAAGATATTTTTGCTTATAAGGCTCCGGGAACTGACCATCTATTGCTGGATGATATTAAAGATGAGGCAAGGGCAAAAGGAACAGGCAAATGGACATCACAAGTAGCGATGGATTTGCAGGCACCTATCCCTGCAATTGATACAGCAGTATCCATGCGCGATTTATCAAAATACAAGCAATTAAGGGTACAGGCGGCTGCTCTGTATAATACCGAAATTGCCCCTTTAAATGTTGATAAAACAGCCTTTATTGCCAGTTTAGAGCAAGCCTTTTATTTCAACATGATTATTAGCTATGCCCAGGGAATGCACTTGTTGGCGCGTGCATCTGAAGATTATAAATATGATTTAAAATTAGGTGAAATTGCCAAAATTTGGCGCGGTGGTTGCATTATACGTTCAGAGTTTTTGAATGATATATTTAATGCCTATGACAATAATAAGGAATTAAATCATTTATTGTTAGACAATGGCATACATCATTTAGTTGCGGAAGCTGTAAAAGGTGCCAGAACAGTTTTATCAGCCACCATTGCGGCAGGTATTGCCACTCCGGCATACGCAGCTTCTTTAAGTTATTTTGATGCCTTTACCAGTGCCCGCATGCCATCAAATCTTACACAAGCGCAGCGCGACTATTTTGGTGCGCATACTTATGAGTTGATTGGCAAAGAAGGCGTATTCCATACCCAATGGGTTGAAAAAAAACATTAATCATTCCATTTAAATAATATTTGAAACAACAATGAGCTCAAACATAAAAACCTCACCAACCATATTTGTAATTTTTGGAGGCACGGGCGACTTAGCCTCGAGGAAACTTGCACCGGCACTTTATAATTTATTTTTAGATGGCTGGATGCCTAAACAATTCTCCATCATTGGCACCGGGCGTACCCCATTGAGTGATGAACAATTTAGGGAGAATCTTTTAAATGATATTAACCAGTTTTCGCGCAGTGGAAAAGCTGAGGCAGAAAAATGGGCAGAGTTTTCTGATAATATTTATTATCAAGTATCTGATATAAAAAATGCTGATACCTACAAAGAGTTTGGTAAACGAATTGACAAACACAATGCTGATTGGAAAACAAAGGCCAATGTAATTTATTATTTGGCTGTTTCGCCAAACTTCTTCCCTATCATAGCTTCAAATATTTCAAAAGCTAAACTGGCTGATGATCCTAAAACTACCAGAATCGTAATTGAAAAACCATTTGGGCATGATTTAGAAACAGCTAAAGATTTGAACAAGTTGTTATCAGGCATTTTTGATGAATGCCAGATTTACCGCATTGACCATTATTTAGGTAAAGAAACTGTTCAAAATATCATGGCCTTCCGCTTCGCTAACTCTATTTTGGAGCCAATATGGAACCGCAATTATATAGAACACGTGCAAATATCAGTAACTGAACAATTGGGCGTTGAAGAACGTGGCGATTATTATGACGGTGCAGGTGCTTTACGTGATATGATACAAAACCACCTGCTGCAACTATTATGTTTTGTGGCCATGGAAACCCCTATAAGTTTTAATGCCGATGAGGTGCGAAACCGCAAAGTGGATGTTTTAAGAGCCATGCGCAGGTTTACTCCTGAGGATGTAAGAATGTCGGCAGTAAGGGGGCAATATGGCAAAGGATGGATGCAAGGTAAAGAAGTACCTGGTTACCGTGAAGAACCTAAAGTAAATCCTGATTCAAATACAGAAACTTTTGCTGCCATAAAATTCTTTGTTGACAATTGGCGGTGGCACGGTGTACCATTTTATATGCGCACCGGTAAACGAATGCACCAAAGTGCCTCTGTAATTTCTATCCAATTTAAAGATGTACCACATTTTGTTTTCCCTGCTTCGGCTACTGAGAGTTGGCAACAAAATAGGTTGGTAATCAGTATCCAACCAGAAATGAGTATTCGTTTACAAGTGCAAGCAAAACGACCGGGGTTAGACATGGTTTTAAACACCGTTGATATGGTTTTTGATTATAAAGGAACATACGATAGTCAGGCACCTGAGGCCTATGAAACCTTATTACTTGATACCATGCTTGGCGACCAAACCTTATTTATGCGTGGCGATCAGGTTGAGGAAGCTTGGGAATTATTAATGCCGATTTTAGAAACCTGGGAAAGCAAAAAAAGCTTGAACTTCCCGAATTATTCGGCCGATTCATGGGGACCTGAAGTTGCAGAAGCACTAATAGCACGTGATGGTTACCATTGGTTCTCCTTACCATCAAACAATAAAAAGAAATAAAAAAGTAAGAATACATTATTGGGTGTTTATTACCACCACTGATAGCATTAAGCATGAAACTTAATATATATAACACCCCCGATGAAGTATTGGCTGCCCTGGCAGAATATTTTGCAACCTTGGCTAATAGCTACATCAAAAATAATGGCAAATTTACCGTTGCCCTATCAGGCGGTAGCTCACCAAAAAAACTGTATGAATTGCTGGCGGCAGGATATAAGGATAAAATAGACTGGGATAAGGTATTTTTCTTTTTTGGCGACGAAAGAAACGTTCCGCATGATAACCCTGATAGTAATTTTTTAATGGTGCAAAATGCACTTTTTGCACCATTAAATATTCCTTTTAACCATATCTATCCTGTGGATACCGAGCTCCCTCCAAATGAAGCGGCAGCTAAGTATGAAGAAGAAATAGTTGAATTTTTTGATGAAAACGAATTAAGTTTTGATTTGGTATTATTAGGCTTGGGCGATAATTCGCACACTGCTTCCCTATTCCCTCATACTCCGGTATTGCATGATCGTGTCCCCGGTGTAAAAGAAGTTTTTTTACAAGATCAGCAAGTTTTTAGGATAACACTCAATGCCCCATTAATTAACGAGGCTAGCCACATTGCCTTTTTGGTTTATGGTGCGGGCAAGGCCATAGCGGTACACCATATTTTAGAAGATGATGAGGATATAGAGGAATATCCGGCTCAATTGATTGAACCAATTGTTGGGGAAATTGAATGGTTTTTGGATGATCCGGCTGCGGCGATGATTAAGAAATAAAATTTATCTTCTATTTAAAGGCATTTAAACAAGCCAAACATTCATTATGTTTAGCTTGTTTTTTATTTGTGAATTTCTTTTTTTGAAAAAATCCTTACCTTTAAATGTAAATAATCCCAAACAACAAAAACTTGAACAATGAAAACCTTATCCTTAAAAAAATTAACCCTGTTTCTTTTTATTATTTTTTCAGTGAATCAAATTTTTGCGCAAACCGACGATAATGTATATAGTCGTGGCCAATGTTATTATGCAGACGGTATAAAGCATGCCGGCTTTATAAATTATAACTATGGCGAAAAAAAAATAAGATTTAAGATAGATAGCCTAAGTAGAGATCACCAAAATGTTGACATCAAGACCTTTAAATCATTGGTAATATATCGATCTGTTAAAAATAAAAAATCAGAAAAAGATACAGCTAACCAAATAAATCCAAATGCTGTAAAAGAGACCACTCCCATAGAACAACCAAAAATGGTAGCCGACAGCTTCGTGGTATTAAATGTAACTGTTGATAATCCAGATTATCCCATTGAAATTCAATTAGGCAAATTTCTTGTTGAAGGAGCTCAAGGTAAAATTTATTCACGTGATGATCAATTTACTGCTTCACAAACAGGTGGGGTTGGGACAGGATTTGTTTCAGTAGGTCTTTCTTATTCGTATATTAAAACCTATTATATGTGCGAAATAAGTGGCAAAGTGTTTGAATTGCACCGTGGCAATTTTATGGGACTATTATTTGCCGCTTTTTCGGACGACCAGGATTTATTGGAAAAAATAAATACAAAAAAATATCGATTTGGCGATTTAGGAACCATAATAGATGAATATAAGAAGTTTAAAAAGCAATAGCATATTTTAAGACTGAAGTTCTTTTAATATTCACAATTAAAAGATGGTAATGGTTGCTTTTTTTAAACCGCTTAAATTCAGTTTAAATATTACTAAAATCCAAAAAGAAAAAAAACAAATAAGATAGGCTATTTTTAAAACGGTCTCCCCTAAATGGCTTGAATTAGAACTTTTACTTTGGAAGCCTATTTAATATTGTTCACTTAAAACCAGAGTCACTTTACTTAAAGTAGCTCTGGTTTTATTTTTTCGGTAAACTCCTTGGCAAATTTATATAGTTTGGGTTGTATAACGGCAGCGCAATAAGGGTTACCAGGGTTATTATTGAAATAATTTTGATGATAATCCTCCGCTCTGTAAAATTCGGTGGCCGGGGTAACCTCTGTTACAATTTTATTGTCAAATATCTTTTCATCGGTTAATCTTTTAATCATTGTCTCAGCAGCTATTTTTTGCTCCTCTGTTTGGTAAAAAATGGCTGAACGGTATTGGGTTCCAACATCGGCCCCCTGGCGGTTAAGGGTAGTAGGGTTATGCGTTCTAAAAAAAATCAACAATAACTCATCAATGCTAATTATAGTTGGGTCATACTCCAATTGTATTACTTCGGCATGACCGGTGTTGCCTGTACAAACATCCTTATAAGTTGGGTAAGCTACATGGCCGCCCATATAACCCGGAGTAACCTTCGAAACCCCATTTAACGATTGAAACACTGCTTCAGTACACCAAAAACAACCGTTACCAAATGTTATTTGATCGCTCATATTTATACTTATTTTCTACAAAATTACTAAAGTTTTCATCAGGCTTAACATAACTCCAAAATATGTTTTTTATATTACTTTTTAGCTAGAAATTATTTTTTCGAAACAAAAAATAGGGTTTACAATTTTTAAAGCTTTAAACAATTATTATTAAAATTTTAGTAAATTTGATAGGATTGAGATAAAGATGATCTTTAAAAAACAAGGAACAATTATCCTATTAGCTTGCTAATTTAAATTATAGATATTGTTTTGAAAATGTAAAATTAGGTTGTTACAACACTTTATTAATTGAGTAATTGTTCTCATCAGTATAATACCAGATTTATGGCTACGCTTTGGCAAAACTTTCAATATAAAATACTACGTTCAGGAAGCAAATTAACCACCTTAATATGGATAAATATTCTGGTTTATTTGCTTATTAACATACCTGCAACTTTTGAATCTCTTTTTTTTAAATCGAACTATATTCTGCTTTATACAGATAAATTTCTAAACCTTTCTGGCTACTTCCCCTACTTATTACGTGGATTTTGGACACCTTTTACTTACATGTTTATGCATCATGGTATATTCCATATGCTGTTTAACATGCTTTGGTTTTATTGGTTTGGGCAAATTTTTGAAGAGTATTTGGGTAACAAACGTATTTTTGGTTTGTACATGCTAGGTGGTTTTGCTGGAGCCTTAATGTTTATTTTAGGGGTAAACACCATTCCATTATTTGTGAGTGCACATACTGCACTTGGTAACCCTATAACAGGGGCAACTGCTGCTGTTATGGCTGTTGTTGTTGGTACAGCAACTTTGTTGCCTAATTATACATTATCATTCATACTAATAGGCCCTGTTAAACTTAAATGGATAGCCCTTTTTTATGTTATTATTGATTTTTTAGGGCTTGACCCATATGCTAATGGGGAGGAATTAGCCCATCTGGGTGGGGCCTTATTGGGCTTTGTTTATATAAAACAATTGCAAAGTGGAAACGACTGGATCAACATAATTGGCGGCTGGTTTAAACCGAAACCTAATTTGAAGGTAGTTTCAACCAATTTATCAAAATCATCAGTTGGCCACCCAAGGCAGGAAGATATTGATTTTATATTAGACAAAATATCAAAATCAGGTTACGACAGCCTTAGTAAACACGAAAAGGAAATATTATTTAGGGCAAGTAAAAATGAAGGTGAAAAGTAGCTTGCCCTTTCTTCATTGGTTTTTTGTTTGGATTACCTATATTTTTTGCTTGGCTTTGTTATTGAGCTACCTCGCTCCTACATGCGACCCGGAAAAATTGTGGCTTATATCTTTCTTTGGCTTATCATATCCCTTTATTTTACTGGCAAATATTTTAATTACCTTATTTTGGTTATTCCGTAAACGCTGGAATGCGCTGTTGCCTATAGCTTGCATAGCGCTTGGCTGGGGTATTTTTAATAAAAATTTTGGTTTACACAAAAGCAATGGTGTATTATTAATTAAGGATGCCAATGCCATCAGAATAATGACCTATAACGTTCATAATTTTAAACGGTATGGAGCTAATAATGATATCTCAACCAAACATGAAATTTTAAGTATTATAAAAGAACAAAAACCCGATATTATTGGCTTACAAGAATTTTATACCCGGCCAAATGGCCAATATGATATGAAAGACTCGTTAACAAAAATAATTGGGCATCAACATTATTTTTTTGTGCCAATTATTTTTAACGAAAGAGAATCAATAGGAATCGCCATATTTTCTAAGTATCAGATTATTGGTAAGGGATTTATAACCATTGCAGATAAGGGTAGCGAAAACTCATGCATATTTATTGATGTTAAAAAAGGCAAGAAAATATTTAGAATTTATAATGTTCATTTGCAATCAATTGGTTTTGAAGGCCCTGATTACAAATACATAAAAGACATAAGCAATCAGCTTACAACCAATATTTCGCCGGCTAAGCGTATGGGCTTAAAATTAAAAAGCGCATTTATAAAAAGAAGCAGGCAGGTTAAATTAATTAAAGAGCATGCAAAGAATTGCCCTTACCCATATATTATTTCGGGCGATTTTAATGATACTCCAACCTCCTTCGCCGTAAATGAAATGGGAAAGGGCTTAAAGAATGCCTTTGAACAAAAAGGCATTGGTTTGGGTAAGACTTATAATGGTAATTTCCCCAACTATCAAATAGACTATATTTTAACAAGTCCGGAATTTAATATACTAAATTATCAAATTATTGAAAAAAAGCTGTCAGACCATTATCCCATTAGGAGTGATCTGGAATTAAATTAGCTGAGATGGTAGTATACCAATTAAAGGTAATTATTTAAAAGCAATCATTCCTAATTTTAAAAAATACAGGTCAAACAACTCTATTGTTATTTGACCTGTATGGGCTTAGAATTTTTCGAGAGAGGAGAAAAAGAAACTACCTTCGATGGAAGCATTTTCATCAGAATCAGAACCGTGAATCGCGTTGGCACTGATTGATTCTGCAAAAAGGTTACGGATAGTACCCTTATCGGCCTTAGCCGGATCTGTTGCACCAATTAGTTTCCTAAAATCTTCTACTGCATTGTCCTTTTCTAAAATAGCTGCAACAATAGGACCTGATGACATGAAATCAACCAACTCTCCGTAAAACGGACGTGCCTTATGCACTTCATAAAATTCACCGGCCTTTTGTGCGGTTAAATAAGTGTATTTCATTGCGGTAATTTTAAATCCACCTTTAATAATATGGTCTAAAATTGCACCAATATGGCCGTTTGCTACCGCATCGGGCTTAATCATGGTAAATGTTTTGTTGCTCATAATCCTAAGAATTTTTTAATTTTTAAACGAAGTATTTTTTTGAAGTTATGTATGGGAAAAACCTCTGATACTTAATTTGGGCGCAAAAGTAGCTTTTTACATTTAAAACCTAAAAGTTTTAGGTATTAATTTAGTTTACCTTATTTAATTAATTTATTTAGCTTTGCATTTCTTTTAAAAATCGATGTTAGATAAAGCCTCGCTTATTGAATTTTTAGCGCAGCCCTTAAAAATTATAATTACTACCCATCATAAACCTGATGGCGATGCTATGGGCTCGTCTTTAGGCTTATACAATTATCTAATACAAACCGGTCATCTTGTTACTGTAATTACCCCAACCGATTATCCGGCAAACTTAAGTTGGATGCCGGGGAATGAACAGGTAATTGTTTTTACCGATTATATTGAAAAAGCAACAAACTTAATTGCCGAAGCTGATGTTATTTTTTGCCTTGATTTTAATGCCTTAAGCCGAATTAATAAAATGGGCCCTCTTGTTGCTGAAAGCAAGGCAAAGAAAATAATGATCGACCATCATTTAGAACCTGAAAGCTTTGATGATTTCAGATACTGGGATACCAAGGCTTGTGCAACCGCCCAACTTATTTATACATTTATTGTAGAAGTACTTGAAGGAAAAAACCAAATAAATAAAGAGGTGGCAACTTGTTTATACGCCGGCATTCTTACAGATTCGGCCTCATTTTGTTTGCCAAATACCACTTCGGCTGTACACAGAATAACAGCCGACCTCATTGATGCAGGTGCGGTTAATTACACTATTTACGATTTAATATATGACAATACTTCCGAAAACAGGTTAAGGTTTTTAGGTAATTGCTTATATAATAAATTAGAAGTATTGTATGATTATAATACCGCCATTATTACCGTTACAAAAGAAGAGTTAGCAAAATTTGACATAAATACCGGAGATACTGAAGGCATCGTTAACTATGGTCTTTCAATTGCTGGTGTAAATCTGGCAGCTTTTTTTGTTGAACGACCTGAAATTGTGAAGCTCTCCTTACGATCAAAAGGAACATTTCCTGCTAATGAGATTTGTAAGAATTATTTTAGTGGCGGCGGACATAGAAATGCGGCAGGTGGTGTTTCTGATGCATCACTATCTGAAGCCGTAAATCAATTTAAATTAATATTACCCAAATATAAAAATCTGTTAACACAATAAAATGAAAAGAAAAATAATGTTTTTAGCACTTGCTGCTATTGGATTAGCGAGTTGCAATGGTGGTTTTAAAAATGCCGATGGTGGTTTACAATACAAAATAGTTGCTGGCAAAGGTGCACCAACTTTAAAAGAAGGTGATTTTGTAAGTGTAAACGTTGTTGCAAAAACTGATGCCGATTCAGTTTTATTCAGCACCTATGAATTAGGTCATCCATCATTTTTGGTTATATCAAAACCTCAAGGAAAGGGAGATGTTTTAAGTGCCTTAAAATATCTTGCTGAGAGCGATAGTGCTGTTATAAAAACCAATATCGACTCGAACCTTGCTAAAGGAGCTCCGAGACCTCCATTTAAAGGTAAATATGTGAGTTATTATATTAAGATTGAAAAGGTTATTGCAAAGGGTAATTTGAGCGATCAAATATTTAGAGGGCGAATTGATGCCTATGTAAAAACAGAAACTGATTTAATAAGAAGTCAGGAACCTGCAAAAATTAAAAAATATGTTGCCGAGAAAAACTTAAAATTAACAACAACTGCATCAGGATTACAATATGTAATTAATAAAGAAGGCGTTGGTGAAAAGGTGGCTAATGGTGATACTGTTGCTGTTTTTTATACAGGTAGATTTTTAAACGGAAAGATTTTCGACTCAAATGTAAAGGCCGACTTGCAAAAGGCTAAAATGCCAATTAACCCTATGGCTGCTTATAAGCCTATTAAGTTTGCCGTTGGTTTACAAGGAATGATTAAAGGATGGAACGAGGCTATGCCATTATTATCAAAAGGCGCCAAGGCAACCTTTATACTTCCATCAAATTTAGGCTATGGCGATCAAGGTTATCAGCAAGTACCTGGCTTTACCCCATTGGTATTTGATGTTGAATTGGTTGATATTATTCATCCTAACCCAAATGCGCCAAAACCTACATCAATTCAAATGTTGGCGCAACCAAACCATAAATAAATAAGTAAAAGAAATTTATACCTTCCGGCTAAAACCGGAAGGCTTTTTTTTGATTATGAGATATATACTACCATTTATAGGGGTTTTATTGTTTATACAGGCAAAGGCTCAAAATGATTTTCAAACAACTCCCAAAGGCGCCCTATACCATATTTATACGCCCAATATTGGCCAAAAGCTTAAATTAAATGATGTAATTACATTTAATTTTATCGAAAAAACAGATAAGGATTCGGTTTTGAGAAGTACTTACCAAATGGGAAGGCCGGTTCAAGCTCAAATTCAGCCTTCACAAAACATTGCCGACTTAATGGAAGTATTACCACTTTTTACGGTTGGAGATAGTGCTATTATAAAAGTTCCTACAGACACTATTTTTAAGGGGCATGATGAGGTTAGACCAGCCTTTTTTCCGAAGGGAAGTAATCTTGTTATGGTAATCAAGATATTGAAGGTACAAACTTTACAGGAAGCAATTGCAGAAAGAGATGCTCAGGTGGCAAAAATTATAGCTGATGAAAATGCAAATGCGGCAAAATATATTACAGAACATAAATGGGTAGTAAATACAACTGCATCTGGCTTAAAATATTTTATAACCAAGGCTTCAACAAAACCAAAGCCATTAAAAGGAGATACTTTATTGGTAAATTATGCGGGGCGTACTATTGATGATAAAGTGTTTGATACCAGTCTGCCTGATGTTGCAAAAAGTGCAGGAATTTTCAATGAGGCACGCCCTTATGAACCTTTGCAATTAAATGTTGGTATGGGTAAAGTAATAGCTGGTTGGGATGAAGGTTTATTGCTTTTAAATGAAGGATCAAAAGCAACATTTATTATACCCTCTGGTTTGGGATATGGCCAGCAAGGTATGGGAGATGGCATTAAACCATTTAGTACTTTAATTTTTGATGTAGAATTGGTAAAAATAAAACCCATTAGGCATCCAGTTACTTTGGCACCAAAACCGGTTAACCATATTGCAACGCCGGTTAAGAAAAAAATAGTGAAGAAAAACTAAGTTTCTAAAAAAACCGATTAATTATAATTAATCGGTTTTTTTGTTTAGAAAAGGGTGGTTTGTCTGCCTCCTTTTGGAACAAATAAATTATAATTCATAGCAGGCATTTCTCTGTTTATTAAAAATTTGTTAGTTGCCATTTTATACAACTGATGAATAGATTCGGCAACCTTACCCTCTCCTGCAATACGCCTGCCAAATTTACTATCATTTAATTCACCATCATGGCAGGCTCTAATCATGTTCAATACCTTATCAGCCTTGTTTGGGAAAGCTTTTATTATCCAGTCGGTAAATAGTTCAGCAATGCTACCATTGAGCCTTACGATGGTAAAAGCGGCATCCAGTGCTCCCCTATTGGCAGCAGCCTCAATAATAACCGGAATTTCATTACTATTTAATCCGGGAATAATTGGAGCCACCATCACCCTTACCGGAATTCCATTTTCTGCCAACTTCTCAATTACTGATAACCTACCCGATGCAGTTACTGTACGTGGTTCTAACTTTTGACGCAACTGCTCATCTAAGGTTGTAATAGATAAATTTACGTGTACCAGGCCCATAGCAGCTAATTCAGTTAGTACATCAATATCGCGCAAAATAATATTGTTTTTAGTGATGATGCTTACCGGATTACGATACCTCAAAAATAACTGCAATAATGATCTGGTAATTTTTAATTGGCGCTCAACAGGCTGGTAACAGTCTGTATTGCCTGAAAGCATAATGCATACCGGTTTATAATTTTTTTTATTAAAATACTGCTCTAATAAAACAGGTGCATTTCGTTTTACTACAATATTACGTTCAAAATCAAGCCCTGCACTAAAGCCATAATACTCATGCGAATTCCGGGCGTAGCAATAAACACATCCATGCTCACAACCCTGATAAGGGTTAATAGAATATATATGAGGTAAATCGGGACTATTGCTTTCGCTTACAATTTTTTTTGGTGATTCTTCAAAAAAAAGTGTTTTTGAATTTTCAATAAAAGGGATATCCAGCCCCTCAATATGTTCTGGTACATATTTGTTTTTTAAAAATTTGTTTTGCGTATTTACCTGGGCACCCCGCCCTTTAAAAAAATCGGCATTTAATTCATTGAGCATACTACAAAAATGCTAATTTTTTTAGCATATTGCAAGTTGAAATCTTATTTTTGAATTAAATTATTTAATGAGGATTGGCATAAAATTGGGGTAATCTTTTGATTTATTTTTAATTACCCTAACCATCTAATAAAAAAACAAAGAGCTCTTTGGGGCCATGTGCGCCAAGAACCAGCGTCTTTTCTATGTCAGCAGTACGGCTGGGGCCGGTTACTGTACAAATCATGGAAGGATAATCTTTTTGGTATTTTTCTTTAATAAGATTAAACCCATCCTTTAAATCTAAAACAAGTTGAGAGGCATAAGCCAATACAATATGTACCGGAGGATAAATGCTTAACCGCCTGCCTGACATATTTGCGTTGGAAAGTAATATACTGCCATTTCGCGCTATCAATGCTTCGCAAAGGGTAAAGCCAACTTCGGCATTTTCAAAATTTTTATCAGTTTCGAAGTAAGGAAATTCAAAATCTTCAAATATTTTTTGAAGATTGGGTTCCCAGCAATAAATTTTGCGCCATTTCCTCTCTTCGGCAAGACCCAACAGGTTTTCAATAAACTGTACATGGTTTTCGCAAAAAACAAAATTACCTGATATAGCTATTAATTGCTTCGCAAATAATTCATCCAATGATTCTGTTGTTGGGGCATAATGAGGTAAATCTTCAAGATTTGGATATGGGTTATCCCGCTTTTCGAGCAGTGCCTTTCGAATTTTTTTTAGCAGCTTTTCTTTAGAAGTTGTAATATCCCTCATGTTTGCTTAAAGTATTTGGGCAAAAACATTTTATAGTTTTTGCCCAAATAATATCATAATAAATTTATAAATCCTTAAATATTAGGATCATTTAAATCAGAAACATTTATTTCTACTGGTTCACTATCACCGCTGGGCTCGAGTTCAATGCCCTTTGTTTCTTCAGCTACATCTGGCCC
Source organism: uncultured Mucilaginibacter sp. (assembly GCA_903927645.1). Classification (GTDB taxonomy): domain Bacteria; phylum Bacteroidota; class Bacteroidia; order Sphingobacteriales; family Sphingobacteriaceae; genus Mucilaginibacter. The sequence goes on along the minus strand of CAIYNX010000146.1, from coordinate 17,645 downwards.
GTTAACAAATTTATCATAAGCAGTTCGGTGTTCAAACGGACGTTTCCCTAATATTTCTTCTAAATCAGACTGAAACAATACTTCTTTTTCGAGAAGTTTTTTTGCTACGTTCTCCAAACCATCCCTATGTTCATTTATTAAATCTGTTGTCCTTTTATAAACTGAATCAACTAAATTACGAACCTCTGCATCAATTAATTCGGCAGTGGTATCAGAGTATGGTTTATTAAATTGGTTTTCGCCATGCGGATCATAGAATGAGATATTTCCAATTTTATCATTCATTCCATAAATTTTTACCATACCATAAGCTAAACGAGTAATTCGCTCTAAATCGCTTAAGGCACCGGTTGTAATCTTTCCGAATACAATATCTTCGGCTACTCTACCACCCATTGACAATACCATATCATCAAAAAGCTCGTCTTTAGCCACTAAGAAACGTTCGTTAGGTAAATATTGAGCATAACCCAAAGCAGCAACGCCGCGTGGCACAATTGATACCTTAACCAAAGGATCGGTATGTTCTAAAAACCAACCTGCAATAGCATGCCCGGCTTCATGGTAAGCTACTACACGTTTTTCTTCAGGAGTAATGAGCGTGTTTTTCTTTTCAAGTCCTCCAATTACACGGTCAATTGCATCTTGAAAATCTTTCATATCAACAGCCTCTTTATTATGCCTGGCGGCTATTAAAGCAGCTTCGTTGCACACATTGGCTATTTCAGCTCCTGCAAAACCCGGAGTTTGTGCTGAAAGCTTTTTCGGATCAACTCCTTCGGCCAATTTAATTGGTTTTAGGTGTACCTTAAATATTTGCTCTCTGCCAATTAAATCTGGCTTATCAATTGATACTTGTCTGTCAAATCGTCCGGGGCGTAACAAAGCTGAGTCTAAAACGTCCGGTCTGTTGGTAGCAGCAAGTATTATGATACCAGAGTCGGTACCAAAACCATCCATTTCAACCAAAAGTTGGTTTAGTGTATTTTCTCGTTCGTCATTACCACCTACAATGTTGTTTTTACCCCTTGCACGTCCTATTGCATCAATCTCGTCAATAAATATGATACAAGGTGCCTTATCTTTAGCCTGACGGAATAAATCACGTACCCGACTGGCTCCTACGCCTACAAACATCTCCACAAAATCAGAACCCGACAAAGAAAAGAAAGGTACATGCGCCTCACCTGCAACGGCTTTGGCAAGTAAAGTTTTACCAGTACCCGGCGCACCAATTAACAATGCACCTTTAGGTATTTTACCTCCAAGATTGGTATACTTTTTAGGATTTTTTAAGAAGTCAACAATTTCCATTACTTCTTGTTTAGCTTCCTCCAAGCCGGCAACATCATTAAATGTAACTGAAACTTGCGCTTCTTTGTCAAACAATGTAGCTTTTGATTTGCCAATATTAAATATTTGACCTCCGGGCCCACCACCTGAACCTCCAGACATTCTTCGCATGATAAACATCCAAACGCCTACCAGCAATAATGCCATCATGATCATTTGAAATAACCAGCCCGAAAAAAAGCTTTCATGACTTTGTTCATAACTGATAGAAATCTTATCGGCATCAGAAAAGTCCTTTTCGGCTGCGGTTATTGATTGTTTTAAACTTTCAAAGGTAGCATCAGTAAATTCATATTGCGGAGTAGGCTCAGAAGGATTCATGCTAAATGAACCTTTTTCTCTTCTAACACTGGCGTATTGTGGTTTTTTAAGACTTTCCTTTTTTATAAAAACCTGAGCAACCACTAAGTCACCATTTTTATAGGCTACTATCTTTTCAACATCATGCTGTTTTAGCATGGTTTCGGTAAACTGTTGAGAGGTTATTTGAGGTATACCTCCTGCATTTACCAATGTAGCAACTCCTAATATAACTGCCACTAATACAGCATAAAACCACATAATAGTAGGTTTAGGTGCTTTAGGATTAGGTTTTTTATTCGGTATTTTCCGTATAGGTTTTGGATTTTCCAATTTCTTATCTTTCATTTTAATTGAGATCAAACAATTGATCTCTGTTTAACAATTTTGTTAATTTAAATCCGGGTTTTTTAATCCCCAATCATTACTACGCGCTTTTGAAATATTTTATTTCAGCATCGCCCCACAATTCTTCCATTCCATAAAATTCGCGTTTATCGGTTCTAAAAACATGCACCACAACATCAATATAATCAAGCAATATCCATTCACCAAACTGTAACCCTTCTTTTCTGTAGGGTTCCTGATTTGTTGCCTTATAAATTTCGTCTTCTATGCTATTTGCTATTGCTTTTACCTGAGTGGATGATTCAGCATGACAGACTACAAAATAATCAGCAACTGAACTAAAAATGTTTCTAAGATCTAACCTAATTATATCATTTCCCTTTTTCTCTTGTATGCCAAAAATGGCAAGTTCTGAAATGTAGGCAGATTCGTTGGAGGTCTTGTTTTTTACCATCAAAAAGAATTAGTTTTGGACAATTTTGGGTTTCAATAAAACACTTTGCAAAATAACATATTTTCGGGCTTATTTATAGGACAATTTTTTTTTACATTAAAAGAAGTTGACTCCACAAATAATTATATTAAAAAACTTCTGTCAAATTCCACGCCATTGGTAAATGGCACGGTCATTATGGCAGAAAACCAATTTGCTGGTCGCGGTCAGCAACAAAACAAATGGTTTACAGAGCAAGGTAAAAATTTAACTTTTAGCATTTACCTAAAACCTGAATTTTTACCTTTAACTGATCAATTTGGCTTGACCATGACTGTAAGTCTGGGCGTTTATGAGGCATTATATCCGCTGCTTGGTGAAGGCTTAAAAATAAAATGGCCAAATGATATTTACTACCATGAACGTAAATTAGGTGGTATTTTAATTGAAAACATGGTACAGGGCAGCGAAATTAAAAGTACCATTGTTGGTATAGGCTTAAATATTAATCAAGAAATATTTCCGGATTACTTGCCAAATGCCGTTTCAATAAAGCAAATATTACGGCAGGATTATGATTTAAAAACAATATTGGCACACATTTGCAATAAAATTGAAATACAATATTTACAGCTAAAAACGGGGCACATAAATATTGTAAGGAAACAATACCTTGAACGACTATATTGGAAAAATGAACCAAGAGTTTTTAAAACCACAACAGGTTTATTACAAGCCACCATTAAAACAGTAAGAGAAAACGGCTTATTAGTTGTAAACAATAATGGCGAAGATTTAGAGTTTAGTTTTAAAGAAATTGAATTTATAAGTTAAATGATGAATTTTTTAAGGATAATTAACAATTCAAGTTCAATTTTTAAACAGAAACAAGTACTAATTTAGCAGTTAAAAATAAAGCATAAACAAACTTCAGATTTATACAGAAATATATATTTATTATGAAAAAAATATTCGTAATTATAGGCTTGTTAATAGCAGCCAGCAGCGCATTTGCACAAATTGAATCGCCGGTAAAATGGTCGTACGCGGCAAAAAAAATTAGTAGTACCGAGGCGGTAGTTTTTATCAAGGCAACCATTCAGGATGGTTGGCATATTTACTCATTAAATGTTAAGGACGGAGGGCCAATTAAAACCTCATTTACCTTTAATCCTTCAAAAAAATATAGCATTACTGGTAACCCATCAGAACCAACTCCTATAACTAAATTTGAAAAATCGTTTAAAATGGATGTAAGCTATTTTGAAAAATCGGTAATTTTTCAACAAAAGGTAAAATTAAAATCAGCTAGCGACGTGGTGGTAAGTGGCAAACTTGAATTCATGACCTGTAACGATATGAAATGCCTTCCTCCTGATGATGTTGACTTCTCAATCCCAATAAAATAATTTAACAATATCCCATGAAATTACTCCCTAAAACAGGTTTTGTTAAATACTGTTTATCGCTTTTATTAGTTCTGTCGGCTTTTTTAATTTTCACCACTAAATCTACCTTTGCTATACAAACTAAGGCACATGATACGGTATCTTCAAACGATGTGCAATTTACCGACATCCCTACCACTGCCGAGAAAATAGCCGCAAAAAAAAAGCAAGAAACCGAAATTCAAAAAGCCAAGCCGGTTGTTACCGTTAAAGCTACTGATGCAGAGAAATCAAAATCATTATGGGAAATTTTCATACATGGTTTATTGGGTGGTTTTTTGGCAATTGTAATGCCATGTATTTACCCTTTATTGCCTTTAACGGTTAGCTTTTTTACAAAAAAAAATAGTTCCAGATCTAAGGGAATAGCACAATCGTTTTTATACGGAATTTCAATCATTGTCATTTATGTAACTCTCGGCTTACTTATTACCATTCTTTTTGGCTCTTCAGCTTTAAATGCGCTAGCCACTAATGGAATTTTTAATATATTTTTCTTTTTATTGCTAGTGGTATTTGGTATTTCCTTTTTAGGTGCCTTTGAAATCACACTTCCTAGCTCACTTGCCAATAAACTTGATGAGAACTCTGATAAAGGTGGTTTGGCTGGCATATTTTTTATGGCAGCAACTTTGGTTGTAGTTTCATTTTCGTGCACTGGCCCAATTATAGGGGATCTTCTTGTTGATACTGCAGCAAATGGCGCCCGTTTAGGTCCAGCCATTGGGATGTTTGGTTTTTCTTTAGCCTTGGCTCTTCCTTTTACAATTTTTGCCATTTTCCCATCGGCGTTAAAAAGTTTACCAAAATCGGGTGGATGGTTAAATAGTGTAAAAGTAGTTTTAGGCTTACTCGAATTAGCCTTCGCTTTAAAATTCTTATCGAATGTAGATTTAGCTTATCATTGGAACTGGTTTAATCGTGATATTTATTTATCTCTTTGGATTGCCATAGGCCTTTTATTAGGTTTATACTTAATAGGTAAAATAAAATTCTCGCATGATAGTGAGTTAACTCACTTATCAATCCCACGTACCTTCTTTGCTATCATCGTTTTCGCATTTGTTGTTTACTTAATCCCTGGTTTGTGGGGTGCACCACTAAAACCTCTAAGTGGCTTGCTTCCACCGCTTGCCACACAGGAATTTGATTTAAGTCAGGTGCCAAGTGTACCTTCAAGTCAGAACGCGAAGCAAGTATCCATTAAAGTTAAAAAGTATAATGAGCATGGAAATTACGACCGCATAAAAACAAAAGGCTTGGACGCTTGGTATGATTATGACCAAGCGCTGCAAGTATCCAAAGAATTACATAAACCTGTTTTTATTGACTTTACAGGCTTTAACTGCGCAAATTGCAGGAATATGGAAGCTCAGGTTTGGACAGACTCTAAAGTTTTTGCGCATTTAAGGGATGATTTTGTATTGCTGCAGCTAGTAGTTGATGATAAAACAGAACTTGATGCAAAGGAACAATTTGTTTCTAAGCTTACCGATAGAAAAATAACCACATTGGGGGGTAAATGGAGTGAATTTGAGGCAAATCGGTTTGGCTCCAATTCTCAGCCTTATTATGTAATTTTAGATAGCGATGGTAACCTTTTGACAGATAAAAATGGGAAAACAATTAATCCATCCCCTTATAACATTAATATTCCTAGCTATTTGAAATTTTTAGAGGATGGAATTGAAGCTTTTCATAGTAAGCTTTAGTAAAAAAGTGTATTTTTGCGACAAATTTAAGGCGGGTGGTATTTATTTACACCTTAATTGATTTTTTTTAGCTGAATACTTATTTTTTATTGGCGGAAATCCGTCTTTTTTATAGAAATGGCCCAAATTAAAAATATTGGAATATTTACCTCCGGAGGCGATTCGCCTGGCATGAATGCAGCCATCAGGGCTGTGGTACGTACTGCTATTTTTTACGACCTTGAAGTTACCGGTATTCGCCGTGGATTTGAAGGTTTGATAAAAGGCGATATGTTTACAATGAACCGGAAGTCGGTTTCAAATATTATTCAACGTGGGGGTACCATCTTAAAAACTGCCCGAAGCGAAGAATTTAAAACCCCCGAAGGTCGTAAGGAAGCATTTGAACAGGTTAAGAAATTCAATATTGATGCCTTGATTGCCATAGGTGGGGATGGTACATTTAAAGGAGCTAAAATTTTTGGTGAAGAATTTGATATACCTGTGATCGGACTGCCAGGTACAATAGATAATGACTTGTGTGGCACTGACTTTACCATTGGTTATGACACTGCCATAAATACAGTTGTAGATGCGGTTGACAAAATAAGAGATACAGCCGAATCGCACGACCGATTATTTATTGTAGAGGTAATGGGTAAAGATTCTGGCATGATTGCTTTGCGCACGGGCATAGCAGCAGGAGCCGAAGCCATTTTAATACCGGAAACAAACAGCGATTTAAATTCGGTATTTGAGCGTTTGGAGAAGGGGCGGAAAGATAAAGCTTCAAAGATTGTAATGCTGGCAGAGGATGGTGAAGTTGGTGGCGCCTTTGAAGTAGGTAGACAGATAAAAGAAAAATTCCCGAATTATGATACCAGAGTATCTATTTTAGGACATATACAGCGTGGTGGCAAGCCAAGTTGCATGGACAGGGTACTGGCAAGCCGAGTAGGCGTGGCTGGGGTGGAAGCCTTAAGAAATGGCAGAAAAGGCGAAATGATAGGTTTAATACATAACGAAATTGCCTATACCCCGTTTGAAAAAGCTACCAAGCACCATACGGAAGTAAACCCCAATTTTTTGAAAATAGTAGAAATTTTATCAATTTAATTATATACTATTTTTTAAATATTTGTAGCCATCAAAGTTTTTGATGGCTTTTTTATAGGCTTTTTAAGAGGTTTGTGCTATTTAAATGGGCAGTTAATTGGGATACTAATTTAAAAAAAGGCCTCGCCCCAACCCTCTCCAAAAAAGAGAACATATGTTATTGCTTTAGTAATTATTCATTCTAAATGCCAAATGCTAAAATCAACTATTTAGATACTTGAAGCTAACTACTGGATCCTAAAAAAACCTAATAAAAAAAATGGAATCCTGCGGAAAGCGTGAAGCCTGTTTGGGGTTCGTTTGATTTGTAGTTGATAGTAGAGTTGCTTAACTTACCGGAGGTACTAATGCTCTCGGTATATTGGGTAAAGTTTGATTTTTGGTAATCGTGCGAAATGCCAAGGCTTAAATCAAAGCCAATATTGGGCTGTACCAAATGGGTAATGCCTAAACGAGTGGCCGATTTTATAACAAACAAACTATTGGTATTGCCGTTAGTTTGGTAGCCTGAGTTATTTTTATAATAAACAGATTGTGTATTGTTTCCTCCGCCTACGCCACCACCTGCCTCCAATTGGGCAAATAGAAAAGTATTGTTGTGCCCGGTGGTATAAAAATAATAGCGTAAAAATGGCACCAGCGAAAACGTGTTGCTGTTTACCGTATTATAGTTTATTAATGGGTCGAGCGTTGTGTTGCGGGTATTATTGGTATTGATACTGTAACTCAAATTAAGGATGGTGCCCACCACCAAGCTATTATTTACAAAAAAACCAACTGTAGGCGATAGGCTAAGATTGTAGTTTTTTATTTGGTTGGTGCGTGTGTTGCCGGCATCATAGTTGTAAGTGCTGGTGCCTATATTATAAACGGTGCTGCCAATGCTGCCACCCAAAAAAATATCGCTTTTGTACATTTGGGCATTTGCCTGCAGAATTCCAAACATTCCCGCCAAATACAGCATCCCTAATTTTTTCATTAACTGCAAAAGCCTTTTGTATTAAAGATATTGAACGTCATTTGTGGGTGCAAAATTATGATAATGTTTTTTAAAAAAAACTTACACTAACAAAATGACCTAGTCATTGTTGATGATTGGATTAAAAAATATAGCAATTTGTATATACTTTTTTAAATTATAATGAAGATTTTGCGTGGTGGATAATGATGCGAGCTATTAAAATTAAATATTAATATTCTATAATAAATTTAAAAGATTAAAAATTTAAACAATAATTATATGCTTTTAATTGCTATTTATTAGTTTTAATTTACTTTCTTTTTCCTTTAATCCTAACCGTTAAGTATGCCACCCCAATTAAATAGACCTTCAAAGACCCATCTCCCTTACAGGTAACCCAAAATCACCTACAACATTCAACCCATTAAAAAACTCCCAACTTAAACTGTTGCACGGCATAATTTGCCGCGCGTGCGGTGATGGCCATAAAGGTAAGAGAAGGGTTTTGGGTGCTGGTGGAGGTCATGCAGGCGCCATCGGTTACAAATACGTTTTGGCAGCTGTGCAGTTGGTTCCACTGGTTTAGCAAGGATGTTTTGGGGTCGCGCCCCATGCGTACGCCGCCTACCTCGTGGATGTCGAGGCCTGGTGGCCAGTGTATATCTTCGGGGGTAATGTCTTTACAACCTGCCTTTTCAAGCATTTCGGTGCCTTGTTGTAAAAAGTCCTTGAGTATTTTTAAATCGTTATCGTCATAAGCTACATCAGTATGTAATAATGGTATACCCCATTGGTCCTTTTCGGTTTTACTTAGGAATACACGGTTGCTTTCTTTGGGTATAGTTTCGCCCTGCATCATCATGTATATACTCCAATAACCCGGTTCGGAAATATTTTCTTTGTATTCGGCTCCAATTTGCGGACCGGTGGTATCATGCCCCCAACCTATCCGGGTTGCGGTATAAAATACCATATAACCACGTTTAAAGTCAGTTTCCTGTTTATGCACATTGCGAAAGTTGGGCATCATCACTGCCGTAGGACGCCTGCCATAATAGTATTTATCCTCATAACCTTCCATGCGTGCGTTAATGGCCCCCCTGTAGTTTTGAAATGCAATAAACTTTCCAAGCAAACCATTATCGTTCCCTAAACCATTCGGGAAGCGTTTAGAAGTTGAATTAAGTAGTATTAAATTGGTGTTTAAACAGGCTGCATTAACAAAAATAATTTTGGCATGGTAAACGGTTGTTTCTTTGGTATGCGCATTTACCACGCTAACTCCTGTAGCCTTACCTTTTGCTTCATCGTATATAATGGAGTGTACCACCGAATCGGTTAGGATAGTTAAATTACCGGTTTTATTGGCAGTTGGCAGCGTTGCCGAATTGGAGCTAAAATAGCCTCCGAAGGGGCAACCCCTTTCGCACATATTGCGGGCTTGGCATTGCCCCCTGCCTTGGTCAAGGTGAACTTGCTTTGGTTTAGTAAGGTGCGCGCATCGGCCAATAATAACATGTCGATCGGTATAGTTATCCATAATGCGTTTTTGAATCACTTTTTCTACCTCGTTCATTTCCCAAGCGGGTAAAAATTCGCTATCGGGTAACGTATCTAAACCATCGCGGTTACCACTTATTCCTGCAAAAAGTTCTACATGACTGTACCAAGGTGCCAGGTCATCATATCGTATTGGCCAGTCAACCGCAAAATTATCACGGGCAGGACCTTCAAAATCATATTTGCTCCAACGTTGGGTTTGCCGCGCCCATAAAAGCGATTTACCACCCACCTGATAACCGCGAATCCAGGCAAAAGGCTTGTCCTGCACATAGGGATGTTCCTGATCTTTCACAAAAAAATGGTGGGTACTTTCTCCAAATGCGTAACACCTGCTCACAATAGGATTTTCTTCCTTAATTTTTAAGGTCGATTCACCGCGGTGCTCAAACTCCCATGGGTTTTTGGTAGCAGTAGGATAATCCTTCAAATGCTCAACTTTTTTGCCACGTTCAATCACCAGCGTTTTCAGACCGCCCTCGCAAAGCTCTTTCGCTGCCCAACCACCGCTTATACCCGATCCTATTACTATAGCGTCATAAACAAAGTTAGCCTTTGGCTGGTAGTTAAACTCTTGGGAAGTCATAATTATTGGTTTTATAATTGAATAGCTAATATAGTAAATAATGAAAAGAATAAACTATAGTACTAAGATGAAATTGTTTTAAATGATCTTTGAAAATAAATTTAAAAAGATGGCTTATAAAAATTGATTGGGCAATTTTATTCGAATTTCAAAAAATTAATACGTTTTAATAATCTGTTATTGGCAAACTACATCAATGGATATCGAAAATTAATACCTGAAAACCCACCAAATCCCTGCCTGAATTATTATGTTTTTAGCTAGAAAAAAAAACTTCGATAATAAAAAATATAATTACATTTATAATGAATTTCCAAAAATGCGATTTTCCAATAGCTAACCAGTTAATTATGAGCTAATAAAAAACTAAAAATGTCTTCTTTTTAAAATATATCATTATTTAAATTTTAGTATTTACCCTTAAAATCCAACAATATGAAGCCTCAGTTAATAAAAACCTATTTTATTGTTTTAACAGTTTTGTGTGTTAGCATAAATGCTTTTGCACAAAAAAACATAGCCATTAGCGACAGTTTGAGTGCCAATGCGGATATGTTAAAGGTAAAGTTAGGCTCCTCATTTTTTGGGAAAATGCAAAAATTCAAATTTGGTGATTATGCTGTGGTATCGGGCAAGGTAGGTTGGACAAGGTCAAGCAGTTCGAGCAATTTTTTAGAAACCAAAACAGAGAGCAAATCATCTCAAAAATTTTCATTTGTATTGGCAGGTGGTGGCACTGATACCGCTAAGGTAAATGCTGCAAAAAACATACAGCTACAACAGCAAAACTCGCTGCGCATATTTAATAATTTTAGTTGGGGCGATGATGAAACACTGAGGCAATCAATGAACTTTTCGGCACTTATTTCGCTTAATGGCGATACCAGCGAATCATGGGCTTTGGTTATGAAGGACGAGTCAGGTACAAAAACACAAAACAAATACGATGCGTTTTTAACAGATGGTAAAAGACGTATTCAAATTTTTATGGTTACCGGTGAAAATAAAGGCAATAGCATGGTGCCTCCGGCACTAGGATATGAATTGGTTGAAAACGGCCGTTCCTATTCAGCTATCCAATTTTATGGTGGGGGTTTTTTCCCTATGAATCGCAATATTATTTGGCTCGATAAGCGCCTCGACCCTAAGTTTAAATTGATCCTATCTGCCGCAATGGTAGCAATACTAGAATTAAAATTTGAAGAAATGGTTGAACGGTAAAACAATTTAAGCCAGTTTAATTTACTAAGAAATAATCTTAGAAAATTACAACAATTAGTGTTTCAATTTAATTGGGTTCATAACTACCGCTGTTTAAAGCTGTTTTAACGATATTATCGAATTACTTAAGTTTAATTTAAGACCATTTATCCATCTGGTGGTTCTTTTATTTACTAAATAAAAGGCTAAGTCATACTTTTAAGTGGTAATTGCTGAATTAATTAATTTCATCTACTAAATTGATCAACCTTAAATTGACCTGTATTTAGGTATAAACCCTTACCTTCAAAAAATAAAAAAGGCTTTAAGCTATTAAGCCAAAAGCCTTATTATCAGGTGGAGAATATCGGAGTCGAACCGATGACCTCTTGCATGCCATGCAAGCGCTCTAGCCAGCTGAGCTAATCCCCCCTTTTGAAATTATTATTGTTACCTGTTTTGTTTTTACACTTTTCAGGGACGGCAAAAATAGTAAAATTTAAATAATCGCAAAGTGTATTTTCATTATTGAATTTTATTAAGATTAATAAAATATTAACAAATTATTATAAAAAAGTAAAGCCCCTGATGGGCAGGGGCCTTTACTAACCAATTATAAACCTAAATTATGAGAAGACTAATTAAAAATTACACTGCAAATATAACATAAACTTTTAAATCTTTGCAGCTTTTATTGTAATAATTTTGCAATAAACCTATTTGTTCCTATTCGATTTTCAAAAATACAAACATTTTATTAAAAATTTAATAATTTTTTTAAAAAAATCGTAAATTTTTAAAACAAGCGGTTTACTAGCTTTTTTTTGAATTATTTTCCTGATTTTTTAAATATTTTTCAAAAACACCAAAATTTTAGTTTAAAATCAATGAAAAAAACAGCTATTTCATGTTTTTGACGCTTATTTTAATGCATAAAATATAATTTAACCGAAAAAACAGACATTTTTTTGATTTTTTCTTTAAAAAAATAAAATAATAGCGACTTTTTTGAATTTTGGATCAAGTGAAATTTATGTCAAATTTTTCATTGTTATTTAGGCATTATCCAAATTTTAAATAATTGATCCTATTCTTTTTAATTGGGCCAATCTTTTCAATTCATTGTTAGTATTTTTTTATAATTGCATATGTCGGCAAATAATTCAAATCATCCACATCCAGAATTAACAACCTTTACACTTTGGGTTATGACAGTTGCCACCGGTTTGGTGGTTGCTAATCTATACTATAACCAACCTTTACTGGATGACATTTCCATTACCTTTCACTGCAGCAAAGCAAAAGCTGGAGAGGTATCAATAGCTACACAAATTGGATATGCAACTGGCATGCTTCTTTTAGCACCTTTAGCTGATATGGTAAAACGCAAAAGGCTTATGATGATTTTGTTTTTTTTCATTGTACTATCGGCTATTCTTACCGCTTCGGCTACTAATATCAATTTGCTGGTTATTGGTAGCTTTCTTTTAGGAACGAGCTCGATGGTACCACAATTATTGGTACCCATGGCTGCACATTTAGCCAAGCCACAAGAGCGTGGCAAAAAAATTGGCGTAATAATGAGTGGCCTACTAATAGGTATTTTAGTTTCGCGCACTTTTAGTGGTTATGTTGGCGCACTATTTGGCTGGCGAATGGTATTTTATTCTGCGGCCGGCTTAATGATTGCTATTTGGATATTAATCGGTTTGTATTTGCCAGAGGTAGCACCTGATTATAAGGGCACTTATAAAAGTCTTATGACCTCCATTTTTAACCTTGTAAAAACAGAACCCAAACTCAGATTAGCAGCATTGCGTGGAGCACTTTGCTTTGCATGTTTCAGCGCATTTTGGACAACCATTGTATTCCTCCTAAAACAAAATTTTAATATGGGAAGTGGTGTTGCAGGCGAGTTTGGCCTAGTAGGTGCTTTTGGGGCATTGGCTGCAGGACTGATGGGCCGTTTAAGTGATAAAATGGACGCTTACAGGTTATCAGGCTTCAGCATCTTACTAATTATAGTATCCTTTATCATCTTTTATTTTTCGGCACATAGTATAATTGGACTTGTTATTGGGGTTATTGTTCTGGATATGGGCGTACAGGCTACACATATTTCCAACCAGTCCATCATCTTTTCTTTAAATCCTTCGGCACGCAACCGAATAAATACGGTTTATATGGTAAGTTATTTCATAGGTGGTTCAATAGGCACTTTTTTGGTAACCCAGCTTTGGAAATCTTACCAATGGAATGGTGTTTGCGCAATCGGATTAATACTGTCCACTATTACGCTTATTATCCATCTATTTAATCGTCAAAAAACGCAGTTAAAAAACAACTAAGGTAAAATCAATCCCTATCTCTACTCAATTTGGTAAACTTTAAGGGGTTTTCGTTTAATTCCAAGTTTTCATTGCGGTTTTTAACAATGTGCAGCGCGGTAAATATGGCTTCACGAAAGGAAACCTCTGAGGCAAGATTTTTTCCAGCAATATCATAGGCCGTACCGTGGTCGGGAGAAGTTCGTACAAAGTTAAGGCCAGCAGTAAAGTTTACACCCGATTCAAAAGCGATTTGTTTAAAAGGGATCAAACCCTGATCATGGTACATGGCCAAAACAGCATCAAATTGATGGTAAGTACCATTGGCAAAAAAGCCATCAGCAGCAAAAGGACCAAATGCCATTATGTTTTGATTTTTGGCTTCCTCAATGGCAGGCGAAATGATGGCTTTTTCTTCTTCGCCAATCAAACCATTATCTCCGGCATGCGGATTTAGTCCCAAAACGGCAATCTTAGGTTTACGTACCCAAAAATCATTGCGCAAACTGGCATCCATTAATTTAAGTTTGCCAACTATTTTTTCGGAGGTAATATGATCTGCTACCTTGGCAATAGGTATATGGCCGGTTACTAAACCAATTCGTAAGGTATCACTCACCATAAACATCAATGAGCCAGAAGCACCATCACGGTCTTGCAAGTATTCGGTATGCCCCGGAAAATTAAAATCCTCACCTTGAATGGTGTCTTTATTTATTGGTGCGGTAACCAAAGCACTTATCTCACCCTTAATCAAATCTGCCGTTGCCCTTTCAAGCGAAAGAAAGGCATATTTGCCAACCTCAACATTCGGGGTACCTGGCTCAATTTTAACATCGTTTTCCCAACAATTAATCATAAAAGGCTTTTTATGATCTTTTCCATATGTTTCTGATGCATGATTTATTACCGTAAAATTAAGCTCATTTACATTAACTGAACGCTTATAAAAGGAAGCTACTTTTGTGTGACCATAAACAATAGGCACACAATAATCATATATTTTACTCTCAGCAAGGGTTTTAATTATTATTTCTAATCCAATGCCATTAACATCACCAATACTGATACCAATTTTAAGTTTTCCGCTCATTTTTTTTACTAAATGCCCATTTAGGTTCCTTTTTGGGTATTGGGCCGCAATTTAAGCTTAAATTTTTCATTTAACCAATTAAGGAATATTTTACCAGTCCCAAATTCCGGTTATATGAATAATTAAAAAATTTGTTCTAATTAAAGCACAAATATGTATAATTTGCTCAATATTTATTTGGAGATGACTTTAGTAAGGGCAAAAAAGTATTTAGGACAACATTTTTTAACTGATAAAAATATTGCAGCAAAAATTGTTGCCAGCTTAAAGCCCGCTAATCGGTACCATCAGGTATTGGAAGTTGGTCCTGGTATGGGTATTCTGTCTGATTTTTTATTAGGCAATGCCGCATTGGAGGTTTTTATGATTGACATTGATACGGAATCATACCTGTACCTACAAAAAAAATACCCTCAACTAGGAAATAGATTGATCAATGCCGATTTTCTGGCAATGGATTTTACTTCCTATTTTGGCGGCGCCTTGGGAATTATTGGAAATTTTCCTTACAATATATCCTCGCAAATTTTATTCAAGATATTAGAAAACAGGCATCAAGTTGTTGAAGTTGTTGGCATGTTTCAGAAAGAAGTAGCTGAACGGTGTTCGGCCAAGCCTGGTAGCAAGGAATATGGAATTTTAAGTGTTTTTTTACAAACCTACTATCAAGTTGAATATTTGTTTACCGTTAAAGCCGGGGTTTTTAATCCGCCACCCAAGGTATTATCTGCGGTAATAAGGCTTACCCGCAATGAGGTAAGCACTTTAAATTGCGATGAGAAACTTTTTTGGCTCGTAGTAAAAGCGGGCTTTAATCAACGACGAAAAACTTTGCGCAATGCGGTTTCTTCGCTTATAAATAAAGAAAAACTAACAGATGAACCAATACTTGACCTCAGGGCAGAACGTTTATCAGTTGCTGATTTTGTGAACCTTACAAATAAAATTACATTCGCAAGATAATTTTAGTTATTCCCCGTAAATAAAAAAGGGTGCCTGTTTTTTACAGGCACCCTTTTTTATTAATGGATATAAAATGGGGATGATTCTTCTATACGCGTAAGCACTATATTGCCTACTGGTTTTACCACCAAAGGTATCTTTTCAATATTAGTCTCGCTAGTATCTAAACCAAAAGCTTTTGCTTCAGATTGGGCTAGCTTTTTAATAGCAAAATAGCTGTTCAAAATAAATCCTTCCGTAACACTGAATGAATTATTATAAGAAAGGAATTTTTCCATAATCACAAATCTAAAATCGGCTGTGATATTGAATTTACGCAAAGATTCATAATGGCTGGTAATGTCAATTTCATTACGAGCCACCATATCTTCTACCACTTTACGGAACAATACATTTACCCTTGGTTGTATACGGAAACCTAACCTAAATTCAACCCTGATAATTTTACCGGGCTCAATCTGGTCAACCACATATTCCATGGTATAAGGCTCGTTTGTAGTTTCAATATGTATAAACCAATAGGTATCAGCACGTTTAGGTTTACGACTTAATATTGAATAAATTACTTTCTCTTCTATTTGCCTGGCATTGTTGGCTTTGGTTAAGTAAATAAGGTGTGTGCAATATTTACTTACTGATAAATCGGCACTAAGGGCGTTTAATAAAGGTATTTTATCTTTTATGTCGATAAAGTTCAAGAATCGGTTATTTATCTTTCTGGCTTTAAACCAAATATACATGGTAAATATCAATGCTATTTCAAATACTACGAAGAATATCCGCTTTAATAATTTGGCAGCATTGGTGATAAAAAATGAAAATTCAACCGTTAAAAACACACATAATATGATTACTACCAACCAAACCGGCCAATGTTTTACATAACGCATAAAGTACGACATGAGAATGGTGGTCATGAGCATGGCAATGGTAATGGAGAAGCCATACGCAGCTGTCATGTGTTCCGACTTTTGGAAATAAAGCGTAACCAATATACAGCCTATGCATAAAATCCAATTAATGCTGGGGATATAAATTTGACCACGAATATTAGAAGGATATCGTATTGTTATTTTTGGCCAAAAATTCATACTCACAGCCTCGCTTATTAAGGTAAATGAACCACTGATAAGCGCTTGACTTGCGATGATTGTTGCCAATGTAGCCAAAGCAACGCAAGGAATCATGAATAAATGTGGATTTGGTACAATTGCGTAAAAGGGATTTACCCCGGTAAAGTTAGTACCTTTGGGCTGTAATAGCACCCAGGCACCTTGTCCGCAATAGCTTAATATTAAGGTTGTTTTAACAAAAATCCAGCTTA
This sequence comes from uncultured Mucilaginibacter sp., assembly GCA_903927645.1. Lineage (GTDB taxonomy): Bacteria > Bacteroidota > Bacteroidia > Sphingobacteriales > Sphingobacteriaceae > Mucilaginibacter. The sequence continues at coordinate 942 of CAIYNX010000146.1, read as the reverse complement.
CCTGAATATTTTTACGACCGCAATGGCCTAAGTCAGAATACAAAGCTTCAGCACCAGTAGTACATAAAAACACTGCGCCTAATAACCAGAAACCGTTTTTATGTTCCATCAATAATTTATACCCATAATATGGATTTAAAGCTTTAAAAATAGCCGGATTATGCGAAATTTGAAGTAAACCCAGGGTACCAATCATTATAAACCAAAGTAACATAATAGGACCAAAAGCAGAACCTACAACCTTGGTACCAAATTGTTGAAAGAAAAACAATGCTACAATTATGCCAATTACCAAGCCAATAATGAGCGTACTGCCAGGCAAAAACTCAGGGTGTAATTTAGGATCACTCAGGGCAGGTACATTATTTAGTCCCTCAATAGCAGAAGTTACCGAAATAGGAGGTGTAATGATACCATCGGCTAGTAATGTACCGGCTCCTATTATTGCCGGAATGGCTAGCCATTTACCATAACGTCTTACCAATGCATAAAGCGAGAAAATCCCACCCTCGCCATGGTTATCAGCTTGTAGGGTTATAAAAATGTATTTAAAAGTTGTTTGTAAGGTAAGTGTCCAAAAAATACATGAAATTGAGCCTAGTACTAATCCTTCGTTTACCTTACCTCCCTCAACCAACAAAGTTTGAAATACATACAATGGTGAGGTACCTATATCACCAAAAATAATACCAAGGGTTACTAAAGCACCTGCAAATGAAAGGTTCTTAATATGTGAGTTCATAAATTAATTCAATATAAATAAAGATGTTTTAAATTTGGAAAAGTGAATAGAGAAGTAGTCCATCCGGATTTTGGTGGGCAAAAATAATAGAAAAGTATGGCTCATCCAGCTAAAGTCAATTTTAATTTTCTAAAACAAAAGCAATTGCTATGCCAAGAATCAAAATTCTTACTTTTATAAAATATAAATAATTAATTATT
>CAIYNX010000145.1 GCA_903927645.1 uncultured Mucilaginibacter sp. | reverse complement strand
TTTCTTTATTTTGGTTTTGTTCATTTTCTTGTCTTTTATCTATTTCTTTTTTTAAGAGAGGATAGATGACATAGCCACAGATTAAGCCCGAAAATAGTCCTCCAATATGCGCCGCATTATCAATTCCGCCCGATAGGCCGTACAATAAGTTTATGCCTATAAATGAGGCGGTACTAATTAAAAATGCCTTATTAAATTCTTGTGGGAAAATTTTAGTCGAAAGCAAGGCAAAAAACAATCCAAAAATTCCAAATATAGCACCCGAAGCTCCTATACTTACAGTTGCCGGATGCCACCAAATACTTGCCGCACTGGCTATTAAACCGGTAATAAGATAAAACAAGGCAAAACGTTTGCTTCCGATAATAGGCTCCAAAATAGTGCCTATATATAATAAACCATACATATTAAATAAAACATGCATTAGGCCGCCATGTAAAAAAATATTGGTAAATAAACGCCAATACTCTCCGTTTTGAATATAAGGTCGATAATTGCCACCCCATTTTAATAAATCTGAAGCCTCAAATGTCAAAAATCCAAGTCCATTAAAAACCATCAGCATAAAAATAAACAAGTTTAAATCAATTAATATTGGAGTAATAAAATAGCCTTCTCTTGGAATAAAAATTCTAAGCATATCTAAATTTGAAGATTTATCTCCCTGCTTTTCAATCGCCACAGTAGTTTCTTCTTCCGTTTTTTTCAAAGGCCTAAACAAAAGGACAATCAAAAAAACAAAAGCCCCAATACCAAATGAACCAAAAATCCAATTAAATGTATTTCCATTTCTAGCTTCAAATGGTTCATATACTGGTTTTAATACTATAATAGGAATGCTATTATCAATAATCCCTTTTGATTTAATTGCCTTTGTAAATCTTTTTAAATCCTTTCCAACTGGGTAACGTTCAAGATATTGAAATTTATCTAAGCGTTGAACATCAAATTGCTGCTGACAACTATTAGCAAATTCTTTATATCCTACCTCTTTTTCTGCTGATGACAAACTATTATTAATTGATTTTTCAAAACTAATACCCAACCAAGCTTTAGGATATGTATTGGCATATAGATCTAGCTTTACAGTTGGCGATTGTTTATTTGAACTATTTAACGAAGTCATTAAACCTGCGCCATACTTGCCCATACTACCATAAATTGAAGTGGCAACACGCTCATTTAAAAAGTACACCGATTTGATATCATCGAGATTTATTTTATTAAGCGAATCCTTTGAGATCACTTTTCCATCTAATAAAATCAAAGATTTACTACGCTTCAAGGTTTGGATGTTTATGTAATTGTGATCAATTAGCTTATGTATGTTATTTACGCTATCAAAAAGCGGAACAGCAACATGGATATACATATCAAAATTTTCGTTGTGCTTCCCAGAAATTTCATAGGTAGTTTTAGCTCGTAGCAAATGTTTGTCGACAACCAACGATTTAACAGTATAATATTTGGTTTTAGGAAGCTGAACTATCTCCCCGATTTTATTTAAAGGAGTTAACTTTCCGGTAGCGGTTTCTAAATAATTTTGTGCTATTAAAACAGGCGCTATCATTGAAAACATCGCAATAAATATGTAGCCACCCAGAGGATCACCCTTTTTTACTTTTAAATCCAATAATTTGATTCGGGGTCTTAGCCAAATTAAAACAGGAATAATTGGAAAAGCAAAAGGAATCCAAAAATTAATAACATCTTCATCTAGCGAGTTAAAATC
>CAIYNX010000144.1 GCA_903927645.1 uncultured Mucilaginibacter sp. | reverse complement strand
GGGTGGTATAATTATCAACCAATTCACCGTCCTCCAAAACTTCGCTCACTACTTTGTACATATATGGGCTGGTGGTTGACCATAATTGGGGTTTTGCTATTTTTATATCTTCCTGCATGGTACAACCCGGATAATAATCGGTAGGGGGCACCAAGCTTATGTTTGATTTAACCAGTTTGCCGGTTTGGTCATAAATACTTGTTTTTAGTTGCAGGGTACGTACTACTTTGGCCAAATCAATAAAGGTGGCCACATGAATGGTGGCAAAATCTTTGGTTATTTTGGGAGTAGTAATATAGGTGCCCTCATAACTGATTGAGTGTGGGGAATTGATGGTAACCAACCAAACATTCCGGTATATGCCCGAGCCTGAATACCAGCGCGAATTAGGCTGGGCAGAATTATCAACCTTTACCGCTATGGTATTGGGGCCATCAAAGTTTAAAAAGGGGGTTAGCTCATACCTGAATGATATATAGCCATTTGGCCTAAAGCCTAAGTGGTGGCCATTTAGCCATACATCGCTTTTTTGGTAAATGCCATCAAAATCAATAAATATATATTTGTCTTTTGATGATGCCGGTAGTTGAAATGTTTTACGATACCAACCAATTCCACCAGGCAAGGCTCCTCCTTCAGGTGTTGCGGGGTTATCTTTGCTAAAATCACCTTCAATACTCCAATCGTGCGGTAAATTTAGGTTCCGCCAACCGGTATCTTTAAAATTTGTATTTTGTGCACCCGGTATATCGCCTAAATGGAAATGCCAATCATTATCAAAATCGGTTACCACTCTACGGCCCTGCCCAAAACTAGCAGTAATTATGGCAGATGTTATAAAAAGCCAGCAAATAATTAATTTTGATACTGTTTTATAATTTAACATTTTTAGTTTAAAATTTTAAATATTTTGGAAACTAAAATAATAAATTATTCTGCTAAAAAGGGGTATAAAAGCCGCTAATTCAAAAAGAATTAGCATGGTCTAATTAAATCCACCTTTGCCATTGTAAAGCTTTATGGGGCCGTCTAAGTTTAGTTTTAAAACGGTAACATATTTGTCTTGCACGCCTTTTGGCACATTGATGTATACCAAACCTGGTACTACGCTCCATGATATTTTGCCAACTACTTTATGGCTTAAACGGGTATAGTTGCCTAAAACGGTGATATCCCTGATGCTATTTTTTAAACCCTTTAGGGTGATATTGCCATTTAAATCGCCCTGTATAAATAAGTATAAGGTAGTAGAATCTTTCGATAGTGTGGTAGGGCCATAAAAATGCCCGGCGGGTATTCCGGCTAGTGTACCAAAAACCGCCTCGCCATTGCGTTGGTTCCAATCGCCTAGTTCTTTTAATACGTTTATCTCCTCATCGGGGATGGTACCATCCTCTTTGGGACCAATATCTAGCAAAAGGTTACCACCATTGGCAATGGCATCGGTAAAAATGGTTATAATTTCGTAGGGCGTTTTCCAGTGTGTATCGGTTTGCTGGTAACCCCAATTGTCATTTATGGTCATGCACAACTCCCACCATTTGTAGTTAGGGCGCGATACCGGAAAGTTTTGCTCCGGCGTTTCATAGTCACCATAGCCTTGCAGGCGGCCGTTGATAATGGCATTTTTGTTGCCGCTTAAAATAATGTCACGCACTTTAGCCGATTCCCATTGTTCGGCACTATGCTCCCAATCGCCATCAAACCACCATAAATCCGGAGTAAATAATTGATTTATTTCTTTTATCTGACTTTGAAAAAACCCACGAAATTTATTCCATCGCTCATAATCGTTCTCCAATTTATAGCGGGAGCTATCTTTTATAAAACCTGTATAGTTTGGGTTCGACCAATCTAACAATGAAAAATAAGCCCCACATTTTATATCCCGTTTTTTTAAGGCTTTAAAAAATGGGGCTATCATATCCTGTTTGGCAGGTGTTGCTTTCATAATATTTAGCTGATCAACTTTCGAATCGTACATGGTAACACCATCATGGTGTTTGGTGGTGATAACGGCATAACGCGCACCCGAATGTTTGATCAAATCGGCCCATTGTTCCGGATCATACTTTTTTAGGGTGAAGCCTTTCAGCTGCTTCATATAATCGGGATAGCTAATTTTTTTATTGTAGAAACTCCATGATTCGTCAATGCCATTTACCGAGTAAATGCCTGCATGTATAAAAATACCCAATTTGGCATCGGCAAACCATTGCATTTTATCTTTTATAGTTGATGGATCAATAACCGATTGTGCCCTTGAAACTGTATACAGTTTTAAAAGGAGGAATAAAAAAAGGGAGATTTTCTTCATAGGATCAAATATATATTTTCTCAGCATTTAACAATAAATTTTAGCGGCTTTTAAAGTATATTTAAGATTGATTAAATGGTGTTTAAATACCTTATTACTGTGTTCAATTGGTATTTGTGTATTTTTGTTGCGTGGATTTAACCTTTAGCCGATATACAAAAACACGCATAGCGCCAACCCCGAGTGGTTTTTTGCACTTGGGGAATGTCCTATCATTTTCCATTACCGCTTATTTGGCTAAAAAAACAGGGGCGAAAATTTTGCTTCGTATTGATGACCTTGACCAGGCCAGGGTAAATAATGCTTATTTAGCTGATATTTTTGAAACGCTCCATTTTATAAACATCCCCTGGCAGGAAGGCCCAACAAACTTGCAGGAGTTTAAAGTGCAATATTCACAAACACATCAATTGGGCATGTATAATCAAGCTTTAACACAATTATGCGAGGCTGGTTTTGTTTATGCTTGTGCTTGCTCACGAAGTGAATTAAATAAACCAAGTTTTAAATGCCCTTGTAAAAGCAAAAATATCCCATTAGAAAGCAAGGAGGTTACCTGGCGATTATATACGCAGGATGCTGCTTCTATATTTTTGACGGATATTTCCGGCAACTATCAAAGCTTTACTTTACCTGCCGAAATGACTAATTTCATCGTCAGGAAAAAGGATGGCTTCCCGGCTTATCAGTTAACTTCGGTGGTGGATGATTTATTTTATGGGGTTGATTTGATTGTTAGGGGCGAGGATTTATTAGCATCTACCCTTGCGCAACAAGTATTAGCAAAAATGATGGGGAAATCCGCGTTTTCGGAAATCGCGTTTTATCACCATCCTTTACTAAAATCGGCCGGAGGCCAAAAATTGAGCAAATCGGCAGGAGCCACCTCGGTACAATATTTAAGTCAACAGGGTTTTAAGTCGGAGGATATTTATCAAAGCATTGCCAGTATGGCGGGCATTAAAACCAAAGTTGCCAATTATGAGCAGCTTGCCGAAAAAATTACTGCATTATAAGTGCAAATGGTTGAGTTGTTTAATATCCTCCGGATTGGTACGGCAACAGCCACCAATTAATTTT
>CAIYNX010000143.1 GCA_903927645.1 uncultured Mucilaginibacter sp. | reverse complement strand
ATTTCATTGGCTGATATTTATTTTTTAAATAAATGTGGAACTTTATAACTTAAAAATGTCATTAATTTTATATTTTAAAAAATAAGAAACAATTAAAGAAAATATAATTAACAGAAAAATAAAATCTAACATTTTTGAATGTACCTCCAATTGAATTAAATAGCTAATAATAGTTATAAAAAATATCATCATAAAAAATATAAAATCTTTAAGACGAATAAGAGCATTATATTTTAATAAATATTTGTGATTAAAGTCATTTAGTAAAAATATACTACCTAACAAGATTGCGGTTAACCATCCTAATAAAACACCGATTCCATTAAAAAAATATCCGAGAAAATAGGCAAATACAACATTAGCAACTCCAAGGATCAAATGCTGTTTAATTAATATTTTCAAGTTCCCTTGAGCCATATTAAAAAAATATGCCGGCCCGCTTATTAAATTTAAGAATGTACTAATGGATAAAATAATAAGAGAAAAATAAAAAAAAGGTTGAAATTGGCCAATCCAATAAAATGAGATCAAACGACCCGAAATGGTAATTATACTTACTAGGGAAAGCGTAAAGAACAATACATTTGAAAACAGTTTTAAATAAAATAATTGAATTTCACTTATTTCATTTTGCAAGTTAACCATTACAGGGACTAGGCTTTGTGTACCATTAACAATTATCCCCCTTACTTGATTAATTAACCTGTTGGCCATCTCATAGTAACCTACAAATGCCATCCCCCCAAACCTACCAAGTAAAATTTTAGTTATTGGATCATTTAACATTGCTGCCAATGATATAAATTGAAATTTAATTCCATAACCAAATATTTGCTTAAATATGCCGCTATTCCAATGCCATTTTACCGGGTTATAATTGGTTTTTATAATAACTGCTATAAAGCAAATTATTAAAGTAAATAAAGATTGAATCACTTGGGCATATGCAACACCAAGTAAATTAAACTTGGGTACAAGTATATAGGCCATAATAAGTAAAAAAACAGAGGATGTGCTAAAAATTAATGTTCTTATATAATTTTTTTGCATTCCATCTAATACAGAAGCAAACACTCCATTTACTCCATTAATAATTAAACACAAAAGTGAATAAGGTAGTATTAATAACCCTTCTTTTACAAATTTAAACGGTAAAACTGTTTTAAGTATTAAATTAGCAAATGGATAAATAACCATAGCTATAAATAAAAAAATACCTATTAGAAACACTGAGGCAGTAAAAATAAGTTCATGAAGCTTATTATTTTCTCCATCTTTTGAAAACAGAGCTACAAACCTAATAACTGAATCTGCAACACCAAAATTTGCCAAATTAGCCAATGATGATGTAGATAATACAATAGACCACACTCCAAGTAATTCAACACCTAAATAGTTTAATAATAATCGGTACAAAAAGAAATAAATCAGTCCGATAAGCAAAACTTGACCGCCTGAACTAATTACATTTATTATTACTAAATGTTTTTTGAAGATATTTTTTAAACCCATATTTACTTGGAAAAAACATTTTAGCCAATTTGGGATAAAATACTTTTCTTTTATGTTTTTATAAACGCCATATAATTAAATGAATTTAAGATTAGCGCTATTTTAAATAAATTTAAATTCTCAAAGAGTTGTAAACAATTTTTTTATTGAAAAAAAAGCACTAATAATTAAGGCCGAAGTAAAAAAACCAACTAAAGTTGCAATATATTTTTTCACTTTGGAACTAGGTAGAGGTAATACAGGCTCATCAATAATTTGAATTAATGGCTTTTCTTCTCTTAAACTAATTTTTGTTATTTCAAGATTTTTCACAATTTCACTGTAAATAGCAGTGGCGGCCTGTACATCTATCTGTTTTTTTTGGGATAATACTTTAAGACTAACTAATTGTGGGTTGGCATTAGGAGATGCTTCGATTGCGGATGCTACTCCGAATAATGAAGAATTTAATGATTCCTTAACAATATCAGCTTGGTGCTGAAGTATTTGAACATTCTGAAATGTCTTTTTTGTTTTAGTTTGAGTATAAAACTCATTTACAACTTGCACTAATTTTTCGGTAAAATTTTTTGAAAAATATTCATCCTTAGATTCAACTTCAACCTTAATAATATTTAACTTTTTATCTGGCTTAATTACGTTTAATAACTTCTTATTAAAAACATCAACAATGTCTGTAATCAGGCTATCTTGAACTCGAGTAAAACTTTTTTGATTAATATTAAAATTTACATTTTCCCCTAAATCATCATTAATCCACTTATTCTTTAAATTGTATGCCTTAATAAATGCATTTATTAGTGGTTCATTATTACGGTTGTTTATATCTTGAGCTAACAATGCTTTTTCAATCATTGCTCTAGATTTGTATAATTCAATTATATTATCACCTTCAAATATGCCACCACTTGAACCACCAAGATTAATTCCGGCTAATGATGCCAAACCAGTATATTGCCCTAACCCTCCACCACTTTTAGCATCCTCCAAAACAAATGTACAAACGGCAGTATATGTCGGTTTTTTTAAAATCGAATAGCCTAAACCTAAAAAAGCACCTAAAAAAGAAAATGAAAGAATAATAATCCATTTACTCTTTAAGTATTTCGTAATTTCCTTTATTCTACTTATTAAATCAGCAATTGAAATCTCGTCTGATGGAATATTATTAATATTACTTTTATCTACTATACTCATGAAAAATTAAATAATTACAATTTTATAATCGTTATTATTATAGAGGCTAATGATGCTATTGCTGTTGCATAGCCTAAAATCTGCACTCCTGTATCACCCTTAGGTTCTGGCTTTTTGGGTACATATATTTCACTTCCGGGTTTAACATCAGGATGGGTTCTAAAAAATAAAAAATGTTTGGTACCTCTAACAGTACCATTAGGGTACACAATATAAGCACCTGATTTATATGCTCGTGGCGAATAACCACCCGCATTAAGTACGTAATCATTGAAGTTTTTTCCATTATTAAACACTACGGCGCTTGGAAATAGTACATCGCCATTTACCCTAACTACCTGTTGCTTTTTGGGTATCCTAATTACATCTCCATCTTCCACCAATAAATCTATGTCAGATCCTGGCTTTTCTAAAATTTCTTTTAAATCAATTCCAACAAAATTATTTCTTGCTACAGTGTCTTCGGTTTTAGTTGAATCTTTAAAGGTTTTTTTCAATCTATTAAGTCTTTCTATTCTTTCTTTCTGAAGTTCCAAAGTATCAGCTTTATTTTTTTCAACACCCAATATTGCCAAATTACTTCTTTTTAAGGTACCACCTTCAATGTCGGCAGAGGCTGTTAAACCTCCGGCTCTTAATATAATGTCCGAAATTTTTTCATTTTTCTGTTGAATAGTGTAGTAACCTGGATATAAAATTTCGCCCTCTACCTTTAAAGTTCGTTGTTTTTCATAACCCGGTAACCCATAAATTGATACAATATCATAGGGTTTTAAAATAAAATCACCTTCTCTATTCTTTAAAGCGATATCTACATTTACACTAAAAACTTGAGCAACTATACTGTTTTTAGAGTTTGGATCACCGTTATTAATTCGTCTGGCTACTTCTATCCTTTTTGAACTGCCACCTTCAGCAAAACCTCCTGCTTCAATAATCAGGTCCTGAACGGTCATGCTATCTTTATAAGCAAATTTACCCGGCTTTCTTACCTCCCCTTGTATTGTCACTTTGTATTTATCTCTTAAATCAAATATTGATACTATTCTAACGCTATCTTCACGCTGTAAAAATATGTCTGGTGTCTTCTTATTTACGATATCTTTTAAACTAAATGATATAAGCTCCTTGGTATTATCAGGCTTCAAACGCGTTATGTTTCCTCTTCCCTCAAATGCATCTTCCTTTAATCCTGCTGCGTTTGCTATCAATCCGGAAACTGTAATTCCCTTTTGAAGTTCATACTCTCCCGGTCTGAATACAGCCCCGCTAATTGTTACCCTATTTTCATACCTGTTTAAAATCTTTTCAATTATATATTTGTCGCCACGAATTGGCGTATATGCTTGAAAATCATTTTCCAATACATCTGTAAGCTTTTTTTGTTGGTCACTTACTTGTACAACTTTTATTTTGGAAGTATATGCTTGTTCATTAAAGCCACCCGAAAATTTCAATAAATCATTCAATGTTTCTCCGGGTAAAGTTTCAAATAAGCCAGGTATTTTAACTTCACCAAAAAGTTCAACCCTGTTTCTGTAGGTGGGTATTTGAATTACATCCTGATCTTGTAAGGTTAGGTTATTCTTTTGTTCGCCTTTTGTTAAAAAGTCGTACAAATCAAAATGACTTACTACTTTGTTATTTCTAATAACCTGAATTAAACGAAATGAACCATTTTCTGCCGGCCCACCCGCTGCATAAAGCGCATTAAATACTGTTGCTAATGAGGGCAAGGTATAGGTACCTGGCCTAAATGCTTGCCCAATAATGATCACTTTAATACTCCTGATATTGCCAAGGTTCACTTGAACTGATGTTCCATTTCCTAATGCGTAATTGCTTGCCTTTAGCCTTTCTTTTATTAGATTTGTAGCATGTTCGATGGTTTTTCCGCTAACATTTAATAATCCAATTCCCGGAATGTTTATATTTCCTTCCGATGAAACGTCCAACTTCCAATTTGCTACTGATTTCCCGTAAACATTTATTAAAATCTGGTCTTCCGGACCTACGATATAGTTTAAAGGAGTAGCAATTTTTAAATTGGGCTCAAATTTTATATTCTTGTCCTTAAACAAGTCTGCACCAAATATTTTAGGCTTTAAACCATCATATATATCCTTCAGGTTTCTTTGACGTATTATTGAAGATGTATCAGTTATAAAATTTAATTTTCTGTTCGAAGCATTATTTCCTACTTTTTGAGTACTAGTATCAATGCCATCTAAATTATTTCCATTGGTATTTGTACCATCCTTGGTTCTAATATCTGTAATTCTTTTTTGTAAGGCTTGCACTTGGTCATCAGTCATTCCTCTACTTTGAGCTTGAGCCAGAACTTGATTATCTGTATACCCGGAAGCTTGTGCCTGTTGCAATAAATTGCGAATTTGGGCATCGCTTAAGTCTTTTACATTAATATTAGATAAATTCTGAGGCAAACTTTGAGCTTTCAAGTTACCCGGAAAAATAAAACATATTACCAATGACCAGAAAAAAAATAGATATTTGAGAAATTTCATAAGGTTAAAGAGATCTTGAAAATGGAATAATGAATCATTCATATTTTCTTAATAAACGTTGCAATAATAGTGTTATTTTTCCAAATGAGTTAAAAGTTTTAAAAATTTGGATATATATATATAATAGGCCCGATTATTTTTTACTAAAATAATTATCAATTTTAAATTCATAATTTATGAAAAATATAAAAAATATAATTTTTGATTACGGAAATGTGATTTTTAGTCTGGATTTTGAGAAAAGTAAAGAAGCGTGGAATACACTTGGCATTAATAACGCCGAAGAGTTTTATGGACATAAGGTTCAGGACGATATTTTTGATAAATTTGAAAAAGGTGAAATTACACCCATCGAATTCAGACAATACATAAAAAAGAAAATAAGTTCAAGAGTAATTTCCGATCAACAAATTGATGAAGCATGGAATAGTCTTTTAGTTGGAATTCCATCCGGAAATCATGAATTACTTTTAACCATAAGGCAAAAATATAGAACTTTTTTATTAAGTAATATAAATGCTATTCATTATGACTTTATTCACAAATACCTAAAATCGGAATTTGGAATAGAAAATAATAACCATCTTTTTGAAAAAACCTACTATTCACATTTAGTAGGGAAACGTAAACCGGATACCAACATTTTCAAACAGGTTTTAGATGAAAATGATCTCGTTCCTTCGGAAACACTTTTTATAGACGATAGTCCTCAACATATAGAAGGTGCAAAAAAGCTTGGAATAAATACCTATTTAATGACTAAACCAGATAATATTAAAAAACTTTTTAGCACTTGGAATATTTAAAAAATATCAAATTACTTTTTTTATTTTTTTTCTTCTTTTTATTTCTTTCACTAATAAACTAAGTTCTCTTCCCATCTGTCCAGCTATTGACGTATTCTCTTCGGCCCTTCTAAACAAATAAGGCAAAACAGCTTTAATAGGGCCATATGGAACATATTTCACAACATTGTAATTAGCATTTGCAAGGTTAAAACTTAAATTATCACTCATACCCAATAACTGCGAAAAGTAAACATTGGTATTATTTTGATCAATATTTTTGTTTTTTAACATTTCAACTAAATTTCTACAACTTTTTTCGTTGTGTGTACCTGCAACCATTGCTATTTGATTAATTTCTGAAATACAAAATTCAATAGCCAAATTATAATCATTATCAGTGGATAATTTATCTGTTTGAATTGGAGAAACATAACCATTTTCAATTGCTCTGGCACGTTCCTTTTCCATATAAGCTCCTCTAACTAGCTTTACTCCTAAAATAAAGTGTTTATCAAGGGCCGTTTGAAAATCATTTTTTAATGACTTAAGCTTATCATGCCGATAAAGCTGGTAGGTGTTGTATACGATTGCCTTTTGCTTATTAAATTTTTCCATCATAGAAATAGCAAGACGGTCGATAGTGTTTTGAATCCAGCTTTCCTCAGCATCAATCATAACTGGAACATCGGCATCATAAGCGTTTTGACAAATTGATAAAACCCGCTCTCGCGCCCTATTCCATTCATCTTGCTCTTGGCTGTTTAATGTTATCCCAGCATCCAAATTTTCGAGCAGTGCAAATCGGCATATACCAGTTGGTTTAAATACTGTTAATGGAATAGCAGGATCATTTTGAGCCCGTTTAATGGTTTTAATAATTTCATCACGAGTATTGTCAAATACTTTTTCGTCATCCTCACCTTCAACCGAGTAATCCAAAATAGTACCTACCCCGCCTTCATTTAATTTTTTGATGGTGCTGTCGCATTCTAAAATAGTTTCCCCACCACAAAAGTGTTTGAAAATAGTTGCTTTAATAATTCCTTTGATAGGCAAGCCTAATTTCATGGCCAGATTGGTTATTGGAGGACCAATTTTTACCATAAAGTTTATATTGATTACCCTAAACAGCCAATAAGCTCTCTTGAGGTCGAAATCAGATGAATTGCGAAAGGCTATTTCAGTATCTTCAAATGATAAATTTTCCTTGTTATACATACGCATGGAGATCAGTTGGTGGCAATCAATTATTATTTCTAGGTTAGAATTAAATCTACCTAAATAAAGTATTAGCTAATTGAACCACACCATGCAAAATTATAAATTGTACACTAATTATATCATAATTCGCAGAATAGTTTATTTTTGCCACCTGTGATTGAATTTAAAATAACCGGGGATTATATTCCAATGATCCAATTGTTAAAAGCTGTAAACCTTGTTCAAACAGGGGGAGAAGCTCAAATAGCTGTTGTTAATGGTTTGGTGAAATATAATGGCCAAATTGATTACCGCAAGCGCCTAAAAGTAAAAAAAGGTGATATGGTTGAATTCAATAACCAAAAAATCCATCTAATTTAATTTATGAAGACTATACAAAGCGATAATTACCTTATATATTTTGACAATTCAATAGCAGAACTTGCAAAGTTTGTTCGCGATGGAAAATATTCAAAGGTCTTTATCTTAACAGATGAAAACACCGAAAAGTTTTGCTTACCCGTTTTAAAAAATGAATTGGAGGCAGATAGTCCATTCCAAATAATACATGTTAATGCTGGCGAAGAAAGTAAAACAATAGCGTTCTGTATTGATATTTGGAGAAAACTTATTGATTTAGGGGCCGACCGCAAAAGTCTCTTAATAAATTTAGGTGGTGGTGTAGTTAGCGATATGGGTGGTTTTGCGGCTTCTACCTTTAAAAGAGGGATTGATTTTGTACATGTACCAACTACCCTACTTTCACAAGTAGATGCTTCCGTGGGTGGTAAAACCGGGATTGATATTGATGGCATTAAAAATATAATAGGAACCTTTACGCAGCCGAAAGCCGTTTTTATTTGTTACGATTTTTTAAAGACGTTACCGGCACGGCAAATATTATCGGGATTAGCGGAGATGCTAAAACACGGAATTATCGCGGATGTTAAATATTGGGACACTTTAATAAAAAGTGATTTAAGCTTCCCTAGTCTTGAACTCATTTACCGTTCAATAGAAATTAAAAATGATGTAGTTTTAGAAGACCCTACCGAACAAGGATTGCGAAAATGTTTGAATTTTGGGCATACCATAGGTCACGCTGTTGAAACCTATTCATTGCTAAATGATGCAAATCCATTGTCACATGGGGAAGCTATCGCTATAGGTATGATTTGCGAGGCATACATTTCAAAACAAAAAGTAGGATTATCAGATAGTCAATTAGCCGAAATTACCTCCGTTTTAAATGAACTATATCCTAAATATCAAATTTCGGAGTCAATTTTTGATAATTTGTTCACTTTGATGCAGAAGGATAAGAAAAATCAAAACGGAAAGATAAACTGCACTTTAATACAGGAAATTGGTAAATGCAGCATTGATCATATTTGCACGGTTGATGAACTTTATGATAGTTTAAGATATTATATAAAATTATAAAATTTCATCCTTAAGGTTATATCATAAAGTGTTGAATAGTGGTTTTTTAAAAAAAATAAAATTTACTATTGACAAGTCCATTTTTACATGTACATTTACAACGAAATAAAAACAATGAATTTAACAGGCGCATATTATTTTGGTTACTACTTTTACTTTAATAGTAAGAGCCGGGACTAATATGCTTTAAACAACATATAAAGAAATCTAAAAGTCCCGGTTATAAACCGGGACTTTTTGCATTTAAGAGGATTATGAAAATAGACAAGCCAAGAGTAGCTATACAAGGAATAAAAGCTTCTTTCCATGAAGAAGCTGCTTATAAATATTTTGGCGAAAACATTGAAACTATTGAATGCAATTCATTCAAACAAACTTTTGAATCGCTTAAAAGTAAAAATGCCGATTATGTTGTAATGGCAATTGAAAATAGCATTGCCGGCAGTATTTTGCCCAATTATTCATTATTACTTAATTACGCCTATCCTGTTGTTGGTGAGGTTTATTTGCCCATCCAACTGCATTTAATGGCATTGCCAGGCGTTAAATTTGAGGATATTAAATATGTAACCTCCCACCCAATAGCCATTCGCCAATGTGTTGATTTTTTTGATGAATATCCGCATTTAAACATTATTGAAAGTAATGATACAGCAGCATGTGCTAAACGTATTCGCGACGAGCAACTAACCGATACGGTTGCTATTGCAAATACAATGGCGGCAAAACTTTACGGATTGGATGTTTTAGAACGCCGGATAGAATCGAACAAGAAAAATTTTACCCGTTTTCTCATTATCACTAATCATGAAAACGTAGAGAAGAAAACTATTAATAAGGCATCTTTATGTTTTCAAGTAGCAAATACGGTTGGTGCGCTTGCTAAAGTGCTTCATATATTTGCCGAGGAAAGTATTAATATGAGCAAAATTCAATCAATGCCCATTTTAGGAAAAAGAAATGAATATAACTTCTATGTAGATATTGAGTGGGAGGATACAAAACAATATGATACTGCTATAAGGCAAATACTAAAATATACACAAAATTTTAACATTTTAGGAGAATATGAACGTTATAATGAGGTAAGTAGTTCTACCTCAAAATCAGTTAAAAATGAAAAAGCACCTCGTGCATACATTAATGTGAAGAAAATAATCTAATAAATCAAAACTTAAAATATAATTAAAAATACACCCTTATTGAACGTAAAACTCCCGGAATATAGTACCAACAATATTTCGGACAAATAAAAAAACCATGAAATTAAATTTAAACATTGAACCACTTAATAACTGGATTAAAACAAAAAGCGAACCATTATTAATAGCAGGCCCCTGCAGCGCGGAAACGGAAGAGCAATTGGTTGCCACAGCGCATCTATTAGCTAAAACTGGCCGTGTTTCTGCCTTGCGTGCTGGTATTTGGAAACCACGTACCCGTCCGGGAGAATTTGAAGGCATTGGAAGCATTGGTTTACAATGGCTAATACGTGCCAAAGAAGAAACTGGATTACCCGTAACAGTTGAGGTTGCAACCGGAAAACATGTAGAAGAAGCCTTAAAGGCAGGAGTTGATATTTTATGGGTAGGTGCACGTTCAACAGTAAACCCATTTACAGTACAAGAAATTGCGGATGCTTTACGTGGCGTTGATGTACCTGTAATGGTTAAAAACCCGGTAAACCCTGATCTATCATTATGGATTGGTGCCTTAGAAAGAATAAATAATGCTGGTATTACCAAATTAGCAGCCATTCACCGTGGGTTCTCCTCGTATGAAAAAACTGCATTCCGTAATGAGCCTATGTGGGATATTGCAATCAATCTTAAAACCATTGCCCCAACACTACCAATTATTTGCGACCCAAGTCATATTTCTGGTAACCGTGATTTAATAGGCTATATTTCGCAAAAAGCGCTTGATCTTGATATGCAAGGCTTGATGATTGAATCGCATATTGACCCAAGCGTAGCTTGGACAGATGCAAAACAACAAGTTACGCCTGCAGCCCTAGATGAGATTATTCATCATTTAACGTTACGTAAACCGGAAATTAAAAATTCTGATCTAAAAGATAAATTAGAAGACTTAAGGAATAACATTGACAAGATTGATGATTTAGTTATTCAAAAAATGGCTGAACGCATGCAAATTGTTGAGCAAATTGGTAATTATAAAAAAGATAATAATATTACCATTTTACAAGTTAACCGTTGGGACGAAATATTGCAAAAACGTACCAATTATGCCAAAGCCTTAAAACTAAGTACTGAGTTTACTGAAAAATTGCTTGAATTAATTCATAGCGAATCTATCCGTAAACAAACAGAAATTATGAACAAGGATGAAGCTGGTCAGAAGGCTGAAAAACTTACTCATGTTTAAATAAGACCTACTTTATTTAATTTCATATAGAATTTATATCAACCCCTTTATTTAATTTCTATTAAATAAAGGGGTAATTCTTATTATTTATTGCTACCAAATTGGAATGAAACAAAATATTATCCTTACCGCAAAAAATAAATCAATCAGTGGAACTATCCATCTCACCGGGTCAAAAAGTGAATGTAACCGGGCTCTATTGATTGAGGCTTTAAGCAATGGCAAGGTTAAAGTTGAAAATATTTCAGATGCTGCAGATGCGGTTACTCTTTCGGCGGTTTTACAATCGGCATTAAAATCAAATGCGGGTAATAAAACTTCTGGCAACCTACAACCATCAACCTATAACATAGGTCCGGCAGGAACAGCCATGCGGTTTTTAACAGCCTTTTTTACTTTGCAACATGGCGAAATAGTATTAACAGGTAGCGAACGAATGAAACAACGCCCTATTGGTATATTGGTTGATGCTTTAAGAATGCTAGGTGCTAATATTGAATATTCAGAAAATGAAGGTTTCCCACCCTTATTAATTAAAGGGGATTTTGAACAAAAACAAAAACGTATTTCAATAAAAGGTAATATTAGTAGCCAATATATTACCGCTTTATTATTAATTGCCCCTTGCTTGCCATTTGGTTTAGAATTGCAAATTGAAGGCGACTTAACTTCAAAGCCTTATGTTGAAATGACTTTGGCTATGCTTCAAACTGCCGGGATTAAACATGCCTGGTTTGATAGTGTTATACATATTGATAAACAAGAATACAAACAAACTTCTTTGCATATTGAACCCGATTGGAGCGCAGCATCTTATTGGTATGCTATAGCAGCTTTAGGAAATGAAGCTGAACTTTTGTTGCCAGGTTTAACTGCATACAGTTTACAAGGTGATAGTATTATTACCGAAATTATGGCAAACTTTGGTATCACTTCACAATTTAAGGACGGCGGGGTTTATATAAAAAAAGAGCCTAAAGAAGTAATTCGGAAGATATTTGATTTAAAAGAATGTCCTGACCTGGCACAAACCATTATAGTAGTTTGCGCCGCATTAAAGGTAGAAGCCACATTTACTGGTTTAGAAACACTAAAAATAAAAGAGACCGACAGAATAAAAGCTTTACAAAATGAATTAGGAAAAATTGGTGTTAAACTAATTGAAAAAGGATTGGTTTATAAATTGGATTGCAGCGAAAGATTTATACCCGAAAAAGTTTTTATAAAAACTTACGACGATCATCGCATGGCGATGGCCTTTGCACCATTAGCACTTTTAATACCCGAAATTGAGATTGAAGATGCTCAGGTGGTTGAAAAATCATATCCTGCGTTTTGGAAAGATTTAGAAAAAGTAGGGTTTGCTTTGGCACAGCCTTAAACTGCTTAATGAATCATATCTAAATATAAAAGTCATTCAAGATAATATACTAGAATAATATAACAAAGGTCTATGGCAGGAAATTCATTTGGACAAATATTTAAGATCACTACATTTGGCGAATCGCATGGCGAGGCAATAGGAGTAATTATTGATGGATGTCCGGCTCAATTGGACGTTGATTTAGATTTTATCCAAGCTGAACTTGATAAACGGAAACCAGGTCAATCAAAAATAACTACTCAACGTAAGGAAAGTGATACTGTTAAGATTCTTTCGGGGGTTTTTGAGGGAATGACGACTGGCACACCTATTGCCATGATTATACCTAATGAAGACCAACGTTCGAAAGATTATACCCACAATGTGGATGTTTTTAGACCGTCGCACGCTGATTATACGTATCAAACTAAATATGGTATCCGCGACCACAGAGGAGGTGGACGTTCATCAGCCAGAGAAACGGCCGCCAGGGTAGCTGCAGGGGCTTTAGCAAAACTTTTACTAAAAACACAAGGCATTGAAATAGTGGCTCAAGTTTGTAGTGTTGGTAAGATCAACGCACCAAATGTAAAAATCAACAATGTACAAGATTTTATAAACGAAAGGGAAAAAAATATAGTACGTTGTGCCAACCAAGGCGTTGCAGAAGAAATGATAGCTTATATTGATGGAATTCGTAAAAGTGGAGACACCGTTGGTGGTAAAATAAGCTGCTATATAAAAAATTGCCCGGTTGGTTTAGGTGAGCCTGTTTTTGATAAACTGCACGCAGATTTGGGCAAAGCGATGCTAAGTATAAATGCTGTACATGGCTTTGAATATGGTTCGGGGTTTGATGGTAGCGAAATGCTTGGTTCAGAGCATAATGATATATTTGTAAGTCATACTCCCACTCAATTAGATATCGAATCACGCAATAAGATTGAAACCTTAACAAACTTTTCAGGTGGTATTCAAGGAGGCATTAGCAATGGCATGCCAATTGAATTTAAAGTGGCGTTTAAACCGGTTGCTACCATAATGCATAATCAAGCTACTATTGATAGTGAGGGTAATGCCGCCGAAATTTCGGGTAAGGGACGGCATGATCCTTGTGTTGTACCTAGAGCTGTACCTATAGTGGAAGCAATGGCAGCATTGGTTTTAGCCGACCATTGGTTAAGGAGTAAAAATTCAAAATTGAAATAAGGAAAGTTCATATCTTTTACCTTAGATAAGCATATTTTTTAGGATTGTTAAAATATTAACAAAGCTTTAACCTCAACTTTTTATATTTGGTATATGCTTTCTTCACTTATCCAATTATATAAAAACGCCTTTAGCGGTCTTTCAAAAAATAGTTGGTACCTCTCTATGGTGATGTTGGTAAACCGTAGTGGCACTATGGTGATACCATTTATGAGCATTTATTGTATCAAACAACTGCATTTTTCAATTGTGCATGCTGGAATAATCATGGCACTGTTCGGCATAGGCTCTATAAGTGGTGCTTTTATTGGGGGTAAGCTTACTGATAAAATTGGTTTTTACGATTTACAGGTTGGCTCATTGCTGGCAGGTGGAACTTTATTTATTGCTGTAAGTTACTTACAATCATTTTTAACGCTTAGTATTGGCATATTTTTTTTAGGGTTGTGTAATGACTCTTTCCGACCTGCAAACGCCTCAGCAATAGCACATTACAGCAGCCCTGAAAATAAAACTCGTTCCTATTCATTAAACCGTTTAGCAGTTAACTTAGGCTGGGCAGCAGGCGGAGCATTGGGTGGCTTCTTGGCTTCCATAAATTATCATTTGCTTTTTTGGGTTGATGGTTTTACCAATATAATAGCGGCATTACTTTTACTTAAATTAATGCCACGCGGTAATGTTATTAATACAATAAAAAAGTTGATTGAGAAGACTGAAAAAAAATCAGCATATAAAGATAAGGAATACTTGCTGTTTATTTTACTAGCCATGATGTTTGGCCTGAGCTTTTTTCAATACTT
>CAIYNX010000142.1 GCA_903927645.1 uncultured Mucilaginibacter sp. | reverse complement strand
TTCTCTTAAATTAGTATTTAATAACCTTTTTTGAGTTAATAAATATTATTTAATACCTTTAGAGGGTTAAATTTTAGATGACAAGGTAGATGGAAAATGTAAATAACCTTAATAAGCAAATGATGAAGTTCAACCATTAAATGGCAATCAGAAAAAAATATGATTTATTTTTTAACCAAATAGTTAGACTAAAATATATAAAATAACTTTGAATGAATTTTTAGAACCTAAAAAAGCACCTATTCTTCAAAAAAAGTCCTTTTACCCAATTTTGAATTTGTTTATTCATATAAAACAATTTTAAAGAAAATCCCACTCAAGTGGTTAAAAATAAAGGTTTGTACTTTTTTTTAATTAATTAATTGAATTTAATGTTTAATAATATAGGATATTGCTTTAAAAATCATCCTTGACGATATTAAATTTATTGGGTTGTATTGGATGTGGGTAATATGTTCGAAATCAATAAAAATCGATCATAGCCATTCGAAGTTTTAATACTTCCCACTTTAGATTTTTTAGTTATTGAATATCAATGCTAATTTCGGTGACTGAATGATTTGCGAGGTCAGCATTATGCGCTGTTTTGAACAGTGGGGTGGTTTTGTCAAACAATATATTCGAAATGAAAATTACGATGTTAAACAAAACTTTTATGGTTTAAAGTGGAATTATATGGCAATTATTTATTCATGATATATAAAAAATGACAAAATTTAGAAATGATATAAATGCTTTAAGAGCGTTAGCAGTTATTAGTGTTTTACTATTTCATTTAAAAATTCCTTTATTTTCTGGTGGATTTGTAGGTGTAGATATTTTTTTTGTAATATCGGGATATTTAATGACCAAAATAATTTTGGATGGATTAGAAAAAAATAAATTTTCCATATTTGCTTTTTGGGTAAAACGAGTAAAACGCATAATACCTGCATTACTTTTTTTAATAATAATAGTTATAAATATTAGTTTTTTTTATTATTTACCTAATGAATTTAAAGATATTGAAAAGAATGCTATCTCTAGTTTATTATTCTTTTCAAATATTGTTTATTGGAAAAGTTCAGGATATTTTGCTCCTGCCTCTAATAGAAATTTATTTTTACATACCTGGTCTTTATCAGTTGAATGGCAATTCTATTTTATTTACCCAATTTTACTTTATTTAGTTTTTATTTTATTTAAAAAAAGGCGAAGTATTTTTATATTTTTAATCGTTTTTGCTTTTTTATCGTTTAGTATGACTTTGGTTCTTACCCCAAAATCTCCTGTTGCCTCTTTTTATTTATTGCCTACTAGAACTTGGGAAATGTTATTAGGGAGCATAGCTTTAATGATTGAAGGGAATTTTATTAATAGGAATAAAAGTATTCCAATAATAGCATATTTAGCCATATTTATATCAATATTAACCATGTCGGATAGGTTAATTTGGCCAAGTGCATATACCCTTATTCCAACCATTAGCACCTTTGTTTTAATTGCAATAAATCAAAATGATTATAGGATTTTAAATTACACCTTTGTCCAAACTATAGGTAAAATTTCATATTCCTTATACTTATGGCATTGGCCCATAATTGTATTAGCATTGGAGACAGGATTTCAATTAAATATAGTTGTTATAATAATTATTATTGCTTTATCATTTTTGATTGCCTATTTAAGTTACAAGTATATTGAGACTATAAAATTTAAATCAAGTTTATCCATTATTATTTTACTCGGAACTTTGCTGATTTTTATTGCTATGTTAGGCAATATCGATGCCAATATAAAAACAAAAGGTTCCGAAATGGCTGATTGGGAAAAAAACCATGAAAATGAAATAAAGGAACAATTTAATCAAGATTGTTGTTTTGTTATAACCGATAATATAGATGCACAGGAGTTTAATAGGTTTAAGAATAGAGATTGCTTAAAAATAGAGACAAATAAGAAAAACTTTTTGCTTTTAGGCGATAGTCATGCAGCTGATTTGTCTTATAGTTTACGAAGTCAATTAATTAAAAAGCATATAAAACTATTACAAGCTACTGCAAATGGTGGAGGATTACCATTTTTAGAACCAAATGGTCACGTTGAATATTGTAAGTTGCTTTATCAATATTGTTATTTTGATTTTTTGGTAAAAAACAAAACACATATTGATTGCGTGATTTTATCGGCAAATTGGGTACTTAATGAGCAAAATGCCACGGTAAAAAGCCTTTCACAAGTAATTGAATATTTGAATAAATTACAAATTCCAGTTGTTATTATTGGGCAAACAAATCTCTATCAAATCCCCTATCCTACAATAATTGCACGGGGCATGAAGATAAACACAAATTTAACATCTATTTATACCGTTAAGAAGGCATCAACATTAAATAATTTTCTTAAACAAAAACTAAAATCATATTATATAGATGTTTATTTTGAAGAAGAAAGTCCAAAAATTAGCCCTAATAATGAACCTTATGAGTTTGATGACAATCACCTTACTAAATATGGGGCTGATATAATTGCAAAAAGGATTTTATCATATAAGGCGCTTGTGCACATTATAAATAAATAAGTATTCTGTTGATAGGCATATTTTATAATTTTCGGATTTAAGTTTTTTATGCATTCACATTATTTTATAAAATTAAAAACAATGGTTTGTTTTAAAAATATAAAGGAGTAGTTAATTCAAAAATATTTTAATGTCAAAAAAATATTTGGTAGACCAGTTTGTCTCGTCCAGGTATAGTTTGTCACCAAAGACAAGAAAATAAAAGCAATACCAGTAAAAAAAAGAAAGCAACTATCGTCGTAAGACGTAAGCTATTTGACAAGGTCGAGGAACAGACCAAAATAAAGATTGTCGAAGAGATAAAAAGGGGGATGATCAGTTGCCTGGGGGCCAGCCGGAAATACCGAGTTCCAAGAAACACAATAAAAGCATGGGCGGGTAAGCTTAATTTGACTACTTTGCTGAATGCAAACAACTCTTCAACGCTTCCGGGGATGACCCAAAGTCAGGAATCAAAGTTGCTCGTAAAGAAGATACATGAGCTTAGCAAAGCATTGGAACTATCTCAATTGAAAAATCTTGCTTTAGAAACAATGATTGAGGTAGCCGAAAGTGACCTTCATATCAAGATCAGAAAAAAGCGTGGTACCAAACAGTCTTAAGCATGCGGCAAAAGTGGCCAGAATATACCCTAGCAGACTTTTGTGCACTGTTTGGTGTTAGCCGTCAGGCTTATTACTTAGCTCATCATAAAGCGGCAAGGACAAGCATAGCACATATGGTTGTTTTAACTCTTGTGAGTGAGTTTCGTGCTGCTGTTCCAATGCTGGGAACCAGAAAGTTATTACATCTGCTCATTCCGGAGATGGAAAAGCATAAGATAAAAATGGGAAGGGATATTTTATATGACCTGTTACGATTTCATGGGTTATTGATCCGCAGGAGAAGGCGCATGGTTAAAACAACAGATTCCCATCATTGGTTAAGAAAGTATCCTAACCTGATCACGCATCTATCCTTATCAGCACCGGAGCAGCTCTGGGTGAGCGACATAACCTATATCCGTACGCTGGAAAGCTTCAGTTACCTGAGTTTGATTACAGACGCTTATTCCAGAAAGATCGTTGGATAGGCCCCGCATCCTAGCCTTGAAGCGGTTGGCTGCATTGCAGCCCTGGAAATGGCGATAGGCAGCAGAAAGCGGATATCCCCCTTTATCCAGATACATCATTCTGACCGCGGAATACAATACTGCTCCCAGAACTATACTGCCCTGTTAAACGAGGATAGGATCGCCATCAGTATGACCCAAAGCGGCAGCCCCTATGAAAATGCACTTGCCGAGCGTGTTAACGGAATTATAAAGAATGAGTTCTTTCCCAAAAAGATCTATCAGAACCACAAGGAGGCAAAGAAAAGTATCGCAGTTATTATCGGCCATTACAACGGGAGGCGCCCTCATTCAAGCTTAAACTACCATACGCCGGACCAGGCACATGGTATGGCCGGTGAAATCAAAAAGCGTTGGAGGGGATATCCCCGACCCCAAAAAGGAAAGGAGGAAAATCAGGTTGCTGGCATTTGAGACCATGCTGGCAAAAGAAAAAAAGAAGCAAAAAAAGAAAAACTCATTAGTAAGTGGAAAACTGAAGGAGTTTCCCACTTACTAACACGACAAACAAATAACAAGAGATCTTTATAAGATATAAGAAATATAATCTTATCATTGTAAAGTAGAATCAGGACTACTAAAAAACACTGTCAAGTAATATCAGTATTATCACTCAAAAACGACAAGTAAAACCAGGACGAGACAGAACCCCAAATCCTAGAAATGCATCTCCTTTAAATCTCAGAAACGCAAAACTTTAACCACCCTCCTACAGCCTTCAAAACACAATTTACAATACAATTAAAACAAATTCCAATTCAATCTGTTAACAAACTATAAAACAAAATATTATGAAAAAATTTACAGTATTTATAAGCTTTACAATGATGCTTTTTTTGTTGAGCCTGAATGGCATGGCCGCTACCATGGTGGTGAATAGTGATAATACCGATAAGATTGCTACCACTACCACCCTGACGCCCGAACAAAAACAAGCCCGCGTAGCAGAAATTACCATCCGGGTTAATCAAATCAGGGATATGGATAAATCGCAACTAACCCGTGCCGATAAAAGAGCCCTACGTGCCGAATTGCGCAGCTTAAAAGCCGAATCAAATAGCAATGGCGGTGGTATTTATTTATCAGTAGGAGCCATTATCATTATTATTTTATTGCTTATTTTAATTCTGCACTAAAATAATAGGTTTATATTGTTGTTGTTTACAGAAGTCCGGGTTTCCATAGCCCGGGCTTTTTTTTTTAGGCTGCTTTTTTAAGCATAAATTAAACCAAGTTAATTAATTATATAGGTAATACCTATGTAAATTATATAATTAAAAATGACAATTGCATTACGTGAAATATTTTTTGTCTAGATTTTTTAGCTCTACATTTGGACAAAAGTGATGGATAAACCTCCTGCTTCCAATTAACCAATATTCTCTAACTTAAATTATTTCAAAAAAATGTTACACCAATTGCTCGCAATCACCTCGATTGCAAAAACCAATTATGTTGCCTTTACCTTTTTTGTAGGTTGTATGGCAATGCTAGCCGCTTCGGTATTTTTCTTCTTCGAAGTATCAAACACCGACAAAAAGTGGCGCACTTCTATCCTTATTTCAGGCTTAATTACCTTTATAGCCGCAGTTCATTATTATTACATGAGGGATTACTTCCTTGCTACCAACGAATCGCCAACGTTTTTCAGGTATGTTGACTGGATTTTAACCGTGCCGTTGATGTGTGTTGAGTTTTATTTAATCACCAAAAAATCAGGCGCCAAAATTGGTCTTTTATGGAAACTGGTAGTAGCTTCTGTTTTTATGTTGGTAACCGGCTATATTGGCGAAGCCATTTACGGTCAGGAAACTCAAAGCTGGGTATGGGGCTTTATTAGCAGTATAGGCTATTTCTACATTGTTTATTTAATTTGGTTTGGCGAAGTAGCGCAATTGGCAAAAGCAGCCGGTGGTGCAGTGGCTAAAGCCAACAAAACTTTGGCTTGGTTTGTATTAGTAGGTTGGGCAATTTACCCAATTGGCTATATTGCCGGTACACAAGGTGGGTTGTTTGGCGCTAATTTATTGCATGGACTATCGTTAGATCTTGTATATAACATTGGTGATGCTGTAAACAAAATTGGTTTCGGCTTAGTAATTTATACCTTGGTACAAAACGAAAAATCGGCAATACCAGCCTAATTGTTTTGTATAAAAGGCTATCCCTAAATAAATTGTTTTTGGGATAGCCTTTTTTAAAATAAGCCCGTTTAACAACCCTGCATGACAAGAATTTATTTAATATTAATTGGTGTGTTGCTTTTAATTTTGGAATTAACTATTCCTCAAATGGTAGCGAAGTACCAATTCATCCTATTTTTAGTAGGGATTTTGGTATTAGGGATCCCGCATGGTGCGGCCGATTTATTAATTTCCTTAAAAATTACCAATGACAAAAAAGCCAGATTTTCGTACCTTAAATTTTTTTTGAATTACCTGGGTAGGTTATTGTTTTTTCTGGCCATTATATTGGTCTCTCCGGCAATAGGGATCATCTTATTTATCATTTTAGCCTCCTTCCATTTTGGCGAAACAGATTTGTACCAATTTCAAACCGATACCATAACCGGTAAGCTTTTTTCGGTGAGTTATGGTTTAATTATTTTGAGCGTGATCCTCTTTTTTCATTTTAGCGAGGTAAAGCCTTTGTTAATGGCCTTTGATGCCGGCAAAAAATTCGGATATCTTATTAACTGGATTGATGCTTATAAAATCACCCTATTGTTTTTGGCGCTCATTCAGTTCTATATTTTTACCTTTATTTATTTTATCTCCAACAAAAACAACCCCAAATTAGATGGGACGTTTTTAGTGAATTTTTTACTGATTATATTGATTCTATTTTGTCTGCCTATGCTTTTAGGCTTTACCTTTTATTTTGTTTTTTGGCATTCTATTATATCCCTGCAAAATATAACGAAATACCTCCTTCACGATTTACAATTTTCTTTGAAAAAACTGATTACCCAAATAAGCTTTTATAGTTTAATGGCTGTAATAGGGGTAATTATTTTTGGCATTTTTGGCATCATGTTTTTAAATTCCAATACCATTATTATTTATGCTTTAATGGGTTTAGCAGTACTTACTGCTCCACATATGCAAATAATGCATAATATGTACCATAACATTAGGTTATTGGAGGTTGGCGAAAATTACAAATAAACTTAATTGTTAAATTTTCTTATTTGCCAATAAATCAAGATATCGTTGTTTTTATGAAAAAGTCATCACAAAATATATATCTTAATTTAATGCCTAATAGGATTTTTGGTTCGCATTTCATCCTATAGATATTTTAAATAGTATAAACTTCCTTATAAGTAATGATTTTAAATGATAGCTTTAAATATAAATTTTGAAATAATATATCAAAAACTTCTTTCGGATCATACTAGGATAAATAGTGAAAGGATTATTTTAAAAATTGCCATCATAAGTTTTATAGTTCATCTTTTAATTATCTACCTCGTTGATTTTGGTATCATTCATTTACAAACCAATTCAGAGTTATTAAAGAATCCAATATCTGCTATTTATACGCCATTTTCATTTATTCTTATTTATGAAGTTTACTTACTAATTTATTATTTGCCTAAATCAATTTCTACCTATATTGGTAAACAGTATGAAATAATTACCCTGATAATTATAAGACGATTATTTAAAGACCTATCAACCTTGTCGCTCACTTCCGATTGGTTTAAAATAAATCATGATTTACAGTTCACTATTGACCTCTGTGCATCAATTGTGTTGTTTTATCTTATATTACAATTTAATATTAACAGTAATAAAAAATATAAAGTCACAATTTCGAACGAGCATAATAAAAACGAGATGCAAAAGTTTGTTAGAATTAAAAAAATACTTGCTGCCTCCTTGGTACCAATCCTAATACTGATCGCTATTTACTCTTTCCTAACTTGGTTTTTGGGTATTATTTATCCAAATGCTAATTCCAATATCTCCTTTAAAAACATCAATAATATTTTCTTTGAACAATTTTTTACTGTTTTAATTATTGCAGATGTTATTTTATTGTTATTCTCCTTTTTTTATACTGATAAATTTCACAAAGTAATCAGAAATTCTGGTTTCATTATTTCTACAATATTAATTAGATTATCATTTTCTGTTGGAGGAATTATTAACACAGTTTTGATAGTTTCTGCCGTTTTATTTGGGCTTTTAATACTTATAATCCATAATAAGTTTGAAAAACAGAATGAATTGCAACAAGAAAATTCAGATCTAGTTGATTCGGTTTAAGGTTAAAGAACTATAATAATTAGAAAGGTTAATAGCAAAAGAAAATTAACCATTGAAGGGAAAAGCTATTTAAGGATCAATAGTAATTTACGGAATAATACATTCAAGATTGAATGTATTATTTTTGAATTTTAAACGATTCTATGTTATATCTTTTGGTGTTTTCCTTGAAGAAAAAGAAACAAAAGTCCATGCAAAACCTACGTAAAGGGAAGTAACTACAACTGTTAATATTATAATATCTAAATTGTCCATATTAATCTTTCTTTTTCAAATTAAAATAAATCAACAATCCTACCATAGTTGGCGGCCACAAACCTATAAACACAGCTCGTTCAAAATTTTTCATAACTAGAAAATAATATTCAGATATAAATATGATCAATACGATCATCGTTAATATCAAAAATTCGATTAATGTAAATTTCTTCATTATATAATTATTTTATTTTTATTTAGGAGTTTTTACAATGCTATTAATTATAGATTTTACAACATCATTTATATATGATTTAGCGTAAAAATCATATATCCAATTTAAACATTTAAAAACTTTTATAGATATTATTAGAAATTTTGTCTTGAAACAAATATATAAAGGTTATCTGAAAAAGAATGTTTTGTTTTGTCAAATTATTTAGATGGATATTATGGCTTTTTATAATCTTACCTTTCTTTACCAACAAACTAATCGTACTTTACCACTTCAATTTCCACACTTAACCTTAACAAATTTTCAGCGTCCAAGCTGAGGTATGGTTATATGCCATCAAGCATTTTCCAAAGCAGCTATATCAAATTTATTCATCTTCATAAAAGCCTGCATAACCCTTGGGCCTTTCTCAGGGTGGCTCATTAGCTTACCCAAAACAGTAGGTATCACCTGCCACGATAAACCAAACTTATCCTTACACCAACCACAACGGCCTTCACTTCCGCCGTTTGCTATCAGTTTGTACCAGTAATGATCAACCTCATCCTGGTTTTGGCAGGGAATTACAAAGGATACCGCCTCATTAAATTTAAAGTTACTGCCACCATTTAGCCCCATAAAAAATTTACCATTTAGCTCAAAGTTTACCACCATGCCGGCATCATGTATAATTTTTGAATTCGGGAAAATGGTACAATAAAAATCGGCAGCTGCCCTGGCTTGTCCGTCAAACCATAAACAAGGGTATATTTGGTTATTCATAAATTTTTTATCTTTATTTAGATAGGGATGCAATGGCTAAGCTACTATTTTTTAAATGATAAGCCCAAAAACAAGAGACATAAAATTTTTGTAGGTATTGGTTATCCTCCTCAAAAACCCACAAATTACAACCAACAAAATGATAGTTTCACTACAATTTGCAGCGCTAAAATGATAGTTTCAATGGTTAAAATGATAGTTTTTGGAAGTTTCTGCTGTTTTCAAACCGTTATATTTTTGAAAAATCAATTTGACTTTTCTTCCCAAATCATGCATAAGTGTAAAATTGTTTCCACCGCTTTTTGCATATCTTGTTCTGACACCCATTCCTGTTTGCCATGAAATGCATGTTCACCTGCAAAAATATTGGGGCATGGTAATCCCATAAATGATAATCGGCTACCATCTGTTCCACCTCTTATACTGCAAAGCTTGGGTTCCATACCCGCACGTTTAATGGCTTCTAAGCCGTATTCAACAATTTCGGGATATTGTTCCAATACCTTTTTCATGTTTCTGTATTGAGGATATACGTCAAGCTCATAACCTGCACCGGGATATTGGGCCAACACATCATTTGCTATTTGGCGCAAAATTTGGGCATGTTGTGCTAAAAAATCATCATCAAAATCTCTGATTATGAAGTCGATATGGGCCTCCTCTACTTGTCCGCCAATACCTACAGGATGTATAAATCCTTGCATGCCAATAGTTCCTTCGGGCGAAAGTTCATAGGGTAGGGCATCAATGATTTCGGCTGCAATTTTAATGGCACTTAACATTTTACCTTTGGCAAAACCGGGATGCGCACTAATCCCTTTTATCTTTAGCCTCGCGCCATCTGCCGAGAAGGTCTCATTTTCGAGGTTGCCTGCACTTTCACCGTCAATGGTATATCCAACAGAAGCACCTAATTTTTGCATATCCACCTTATCAACGCCCCTGCCAATTTCTTCGTCGGGGGTAAACAATATACGTATTTTTCCATGCTTTATTTCTGGATGATTCATTAACTGGTAGCAGGCATCCATTATCTCTGCTATACCTGCTTTATTATCGGCCCCCAATAAAGTAGTACCACTCGCGGTAATTATAGTATTACCAAATTGGTTTTTTAAATCAGGGTGTTCATTCATTTTGATAACCTGTGTAGTATCATCAGGCAAAATAATATCCTCACCCTGATAATTTTCGTGTACAATAGGTTTTACATCTGCGCCACTGCAATCAGGCGAGGTGTCCATATGCGAACAAAAACATATTACCGGAACATTTTTTTTAGTTGTATTGGCTTGAATTGTTGCATAAACATAACCGTATTCATCCATATGGGCGTCATTAACCCCCATTTCAATTAATTCAGCTACCAAAATTTTCCCTAAATTTTTCTGTTTTTGGGTTGAAGGATAAGTTTTCGACTCAGAATCAGACTGAGTATCGATGGTTACATAGGCTAAAAATCGCCTTTTTACCGTAAATTCTAATAAAAAATTAGAATATTTGTAATTTGTTAATGATAAATTTACTATTTTTGACACAACAATCTTTTTGTAAACAATTAAGTTTGTAATTATTAACGCAACGCTATTAATAAAATTTTACCATTGAAAAAGTATATTTTAATTATTTTAGTTGTTTTTGCAGTTGGAACTGTAAAAGCACAAAGTGGATATGGTTATAAGCCTTTTGGTGTAGGTTTTGGAGTAAGTTATGCAACTGCATATACAAACGTAGCGAGTGCTTCTGGGCGTCCTTCAGTTGACGCTAGTTTGGTATACAGTTTTATCCCTTATTTTCCAGTAGCAGTTGAGTTCCAGGCTGGGCAGTTTGCCGGCGGTGGTTTAACTTCAAATCTTGATCCTTTTCTTCGTAAGTATACTAACAATTACAAGGCAGTTTTAATTCATGAAGATTTGCATATGGGTGCTTATCTTGATTATAGCTCAGATAAATTACTTAGAATTGTAAAAAACTTTTACGGTGGTACCGGTTTTGGTTTTATATTTAATTCTGTTACTAATCAACGCACCAGTTTATTATCTGGTAATCCCGTATACGTTTTTCCGGGTAGTGATAAAACAACTAATTTTTTAGTTCCTATCCGTGTTGGATATGAATTTAAAATTTACAGTTTTTACAATGCGCCAAATGTTACAATAGACATTGGATACACCCACAATTTGGTATTTAACGGTCAACTTGACGGTTACAATGATAATTTTTCAGGACATACTACCACTTTGCAACAATATTCACAATTTAATGTTGGTATTAAAGCATTTTTTGGCCCAACTAAACTATATAACAAGCTAATCAGATCGTACGACCGTTCTGAATAAAATAAGATAAATAAAACCAATTTACAAAGCCCTTATATTTAAGGGCTTTTTTTTTACCTCTATTTTTACGTTTTTTAATAATCGCAAAATTGTTGACTTGGGTAATTGATAGAATTTTTTATATTTGATTGTTAACCGTTTATGTTAAAAACCCTAAAGCCATTTTTTTAAAATTGAATATTGAAGAATTGCGCGATTATTGTTTGCAAAAGCCCGGCGTAACCGAAGGACTACCCTTCGGGCCGGAAGTGCTGGTTTTTAAGGTGGGTGATAAAATATTCCTTTTAACCAGTTTAGATACTGCAGATCGGTTTAATGTTAAATGCGATCCCGAAGTAGCGATTGAGTTACGTGAACAATATACGGAAGTACAACCTGGTTACCATATGAATAAAAAATTATGGAATACAGTTTATATGAATGGAAGCCTTTCGAACAGTCAATTACATCAAATGATAGACCATTCATATAACTTAATTTTTAATAGTTTACCACAAAAAATAAAAGATCAAATATTGAAAAACGGGTTATAATTGGCTATTGGAATTTTATTATGATGCTAATTAATCGGTTTTTATACATTAATATATACCTTTATAATATAGCAGGATAATTTATAACTGCTAAATCATCCATGAAATACATAGCTACCGCTTTTTTAATTTGCATAGTTTTATTAAAGGCTAAGGCACAATTAACCCCTTTTGAATTAAGCAAGGATAAAAACTATACGGCATCCTATAAAGAAATCATATCTTATTATCAAAAAATTGCCAAATCCTCTCCACAAATAAAACTATTTAATTATGGCACTACCGATATAGGTTTGCCCCTCACATTAATAGTATTGTCGAAAGATGGAGTATTTAATCCTTCTGCCATAAAAAAACAAAACAAGCGGGTATTACTTATTAATAACGGCATACATCCCGGCGAACCTGAAGGTATTGATGCTTCCATGATGCTAACCCGCAATTTGCTTAAAAAAAATGCTATACCTTATAATATGGTAATTTGTATGGTGGCCGTTTACAATATTGATGGTTGTTTAAATAGGGGGGTTAGCAGGATTAACCAAAACGGGCCGAATGCCTATGGCTTTAGAGGCAACTATAGAAATCTTGACCTTAATCGCGATTTTATTAAAGCCGATAGTAAGAACGCCTTGGCCTTAGAAGAAATTATCACCACCTGGAAACCTGATGTTTTTTTAGATAATCATACCAGCGATGGGGCTGATTATCAATACATAATGACCTTAATAGAAACTCAAAAGGATAAGCAAAACCCTATTTTAGCTAATTATACTTCAAAGGTGCTTACACCGGGCTTGTATACTGGTATGAAAAAAATGGGTTTTGAAATGATACCATACGGAGCTGGCGAAAATGGCTTGCCCGACTCAGGAATTGTTAGTTTTTTAGAAATACCCCGATTTGCAACCGGATATGCCGCACAACATAATATAATAAGTTATATTACAGAAACCCACATGCTAAAACCGTTTGATAAGCGGGTTTATGCCACTTATAATTTTATGCAATGCCTTATTGATTTAATAAAGCGTGATGCCAAAATTATAGGCAACTTAAAAATGGAGGCGGATGAACAGGTTAGCCGTCAACAAAAATTTGCGTTAAACTGGGAGGAAGATACAGTACATGTGGATACCATTACATTTAAAGGTTATACCGCCGGTTATAAAGCAAGTGAGGTTAGCGGACTTACTCGATTATATTACGATCGTGAAAAGCCCTATACCAAAACCATTAAATATTTTGATAATTACAAAGTAAGCGATTCGGTTACCAAACCATGGGCATATATAATACCTCAAGCATGGGGGAAAGTAATTGATTTGTTTAGGTTGAATGGGGTAAAGATGCAAAGGCTAAATGCTGATACCACCATTAAACTGGAGATGTATTATATAAATGATTATAAAACTGTACCCAAACCATACGAAGGACATTATATACACAGCAAGGTGAATTTAACCCCTGTTGAAACCAAGATAAGGTTTTATAAAGGCGATTATGTAGTGATTGCAAACCAAGCCTTAAACAGGTATATTGTTGAAACCCTTGAACCCAAAGGGGTGGATTCATTTTTTGCCTGGAACTTTTTTGATTCGGTTTTAGGCGAAAAGGAATATTTTTCTGATTATGTTTTTGAAGATGTTGCGGCAGAATTGCTAAAAAATGATCCTAACCTAAAGGCTAAACTGGATGAAGAAAAGCAGAAAAACCCACAATTGGCCGGCAGTGCCAGGTTACAATTAAATTTTGTATATCGTAATTCACCTTATTTTGAAAAAACTTACCTTCGCTATCCGGTAGGACGTGTACTTAGCCCCCTTAAACTGAATACAAAATGAACGATTTTTTGGAAATAGCAATGGCTGCCCCGGTAGCTACTTTTATATTTATAATAACCATTGTTACCTCGCTTGTTGCTTTTTGGAACGATAATCTTTATGCAGGTTTTATTTTACACCCTTATAGTGTTTCCAGAAGCCGCAGAATTTATACCCTCATAACCAGCGGATTGATACATAATGATTGGATGCACTTATTATTTAACATGCTATCCTATTATTATTTCGCCTTTGCTCTAGAAGCAGGTTTTGGCAATATAGCCGGCATTGGGCATTGGCAATTTGGTATGCTTTATATTTTTAGTTTGATATTTAGCGATTTGCCAACCGTATACAAGCATAAAAACGACGAATGGTACCATAGTTTAGGTGCTTCGGGTGCAGTTAGCGCGGTAATTTTTAGCGCAATTTTATACATACCACTGCAACCAATGGGACGTATTGGGCTTCCAATACGTATACCGGCTGTTATTTTTGGTGGATTATACCTAGTTTATTGTAATTATGCTTCAAAACGAGGCAGAGATAATATTAACCACGACGCGCACTTTTTTGGCGCGCTAAGCGGGATGCTGATTACCATTTTCCTGCATCCGCATATTGTGAGTTCGTTTTTTAGTCAAATTATACAGGGAGTTCAATCGTTGATGCATTAATTTTGCTGCCATCG
>CAIYNX010000141.1 GCA_903927645.1 uncultured Mucilaginibacter sp. | reverse complement strand
TATTTTTTTTAAATTTTACTCTGAAACACCGAAATTTTAAAGTCTAAGTGGAACTTAAAAAGTGATTTAAAAATATTATTGGTTTAACTCCTTTTTTTTAATTTTTAATAATTACTTTCATTCCACCAATTATTAAAATTATAAAACACCTGCATGACTAAAAATAATACGTTATTTGCCATTGGACTTATCACCTCTTTATTTTTTATTTGGGGTTTGGCTTTAAACCTTAACCCTGTGTTAATCCCTCATTTAAAAAAGGCTTGTCAACTTACTACTTTTCAATCCTCTTTTGTTGATTTTGCCGCTTATATAGCCTATTTTCTGTTCCCTATACCTGCTGCCCAATTCATGAAAAAATTTGGATATAAGGGTGGGATTATTTTAGGACTTTTACTGGTTTCAACAGGTATGCTTTTATTTTATCCTGCTGCTGGTATTCGTAATTATGGATTTTTCTTGTTGGCATTGTTTATTACTTTTAGTGGTTCGGCTTTTTTAGAAACCGCCGCTAACCCCTATATTAGTGTATTAGGCGACCCAAACACGGCAGCTCGCAGGATAAACCTGGCACAATCATTCAATGGTTTAGCATCGGTAACAGCTGGTATCGTTGGTAGTAGATTTATCTTATCAGGCATCACATTATCTGCTACCCAGGAGGCAGCCATGACAGCCCCTCAATTAAAGGCCTATCTGGATAAAGAAGCCTCGTCTGTTCAAATGCCATTTTTAATAATTGGCTTAGGCGTTTTAATCATCGCGCTATTAATTTTCCGAACGCCTTTGCCTTTAATTGTAGAGGAAGGAGAAGGAACAGGTGAGCTTGAAAAAAAATCATTGTTTGAAAGAATTGGAGATTTATTACACGAAAAAGAATTAATGGCTGGTGTATTTGCCCAGTTTTTTTATGTAGGAGCACAAGCTTGTGTTTTTGGTTTTTTTGTGTTGTTTGCCGAGCGTGTAGCATTAATGGACGAAAAATCAGCTTCCGTATTTTTAATTGCAGGTTCCGTATGCTTTATGGTAGGTCGTTTTGTTGGCACTATGTTGATGAAAGTAATTTCGGCAGTAAAGCTATTAGCTATCTATAGTTTCATTAATATCATTTTAATTGCCTTAGCAGTCATATTACAAGGTAAACTACCTGTTTATGCTTTATTAGGTATCGACTTTTTTATGTCGATCATGTTCCCGACTATTTTTTCATTGAGTATTAGGGGGCTGGGCAATAAAACTAAAGAAGGTTCATCATTGGTAATTATGGCAATTGTAGGCGGTGCCATATGCGCTTTAGGATTTGGATTAATTGCAGATCATAGCAATATTCAACTTGCGTATCTTATTCCTGGCTTCTGTTTTCTGTACGTGTTTATTTATGCCTTTAAGCGAATTAAAACTACCGAGGTGGTACTTTCAGCCGCTCATTAAATACTGATTAATTTGTTTATGGATTTGCAGCTAAAAAATAAAGTAATAATTGTTACTGGTGGTGCCAAGGGCATAGGGGAGGGTATTGTAAAAGTATTGGCAAATGAGGGAGCTATTCCGGTAATTATTGGTAGAAGTGAAGCCGATAACTTAAAAGTTGTAAATGAATTGAATGCCCTTGGGCAAAAAGCATTTCAATTTGTTGCTGAATTAACCAATCCTACTGAATGTGAAGCTGCAGTAATAAAAATCATTACACAGTTTGGTGTAATTGATGGTTTGGTAAACAATGCCGGTGTAAATGATGGCGTTGGGCTTGAAAGTGGAGATTACATCAGTTTTATGGCCTCTCTACATAAAAACTTGGTTCATTATTACTTGATGGCGCATTTTGCGCTTCCGGCGCTCAAATTATCAAAAGGGGCAATTGTAAATATCTCCTCCAAAACCGCTGATACTGGGCAGGGAAACACCTCGGCCTATGCAGCCTCCAATGGTGGCCGTAACGCCTTGACACGTGAGTGGGCCGTTGAACTGCTTAAATATGGCATAAGAGTAAACGCCATTATTGTTGCCGAATGCTGGACGCCATTGTACGAAAATTGGATTAAAACCTTGTCAAATCCGCAAGAAAGATTAAACGAAATAGTGACAAATATCCCACTAGGTAACAGAATGACTACGGCCGAAGAAATTGCAAACATGGCTGCTTTCTTACTATCCGAAAAATCAAGCCATACCACCGGGCAACTTATTTATGTTGATGGTGGCTATGTTCATTTAGATAGGGCATTGCCTAAAGCCAAGGGCAATTAATACCATTGTTTTATTTACTTTATCTTTGCGCATATCCTACAAAATAACCCTATACCGGGTATTTTGTAAGGAGTTAATAATTATGCTAAAAAAAGCCCTCGAAAACCTGCAAATAACCTCTTTGAACGAAATGCAAAACGCCGCACTGGCTGCTGCTAAAAAAGGAGATGTGGTTTTACTATCACCAACAGGTTCGGGTAAAACACTTGGTTTTTTATTACCACTATTGGAAATACTAAAACCTGAAATTTTAAATGTTCAGGCACTTATTTTAGTGCCTTCGCGCGAGTTGGCTTTGCAAATTGAGCAGGTTTTTAAAACCTTGGCAACGGGCTTTAAAATAAATTGCTGTTACGGGGGGCACCCGGTAAAAATTGAGCGAAATAATTTGTCACAGCCTCCAGCAGTATTGGTTGGCACTCCCGGCAGAATTGGACATCATTTACGCCGACATAGTTTTGAGACTGATGCTATTCAAACTTTAATTCTTGATGAGTTTGATAAATCGCTTGAATTTGGATTTCAAACAGATATGGAATTTATAATCAAGCATTTGCCCGGATTGAGAAAACGCATACTTACCTCAGCAACCCAAATGAAAGAAATACCTGGTTTTACCGGTATTAGTCGGCCAACGGAGGTAAACTTTTTAACCAATTTTACCAATATACCCGATTTGGTTATTAAAACTGTACATTCTCCGGCTGCCGATAAGTTGGACACTTTGTTTGCGCTTATTTGTAAAATTGGTAATAGGGCTACGCTGGTGTTTTGTAACCACAGGGAGGCTGTTGAAAGAATAAGTGGTTTATTATATGGTCGAGGAATTATTCATGATATTTTTCATGGCGGCATGGAGCAAGAAGACAGAGAACGTGCCTTATTAAAATTTAGAAATGGTAGTCACCGCTTGCTCATCACTACCGATTTAGCCTCTCGCGGATTGGATATACCAGAGATAGAGTTTATAATTCATTATCAATTGCCTCATAATGAGGAAGCATTTACACACAGGAATGGTAGAACTGCCCGAATGCACGCTAAAGGAACTTCCTATTTAATTTTATCTCCTGATGAAAAACTGCATTATTTAAACAATACCGAACAAGAAACTTTGCCTGAAAAACTAATTTTACCAAAACCATCTGAATGGGCTACGCTATACATTGCAGCAGGTAAAAAAGATAAAATAAATAAGGTTGATATTGTAGGCCTAATTCTGCAAAAAGGAGGGATAACCAGGGACGACCTTGGCCTAATAGAGGTTTTGGATTATTCATCATATGCAGCCATAAAAATTACTGAAATTGAAAAAGTGGTTGAGCAACTAAAAAATGAAAAGATAAAAAATAAGAAGGTTAAAATTCAGGTTTCCATTTAATTTTTGAGCTTTTTAATTTATTTTTATAACTATTTAAACAGATATATATGAGTAACAATGATATCATGAAAAAGCTTAGGGTAGCACTTCAGCTTACTGATGATGACATTATTGATGTTTTAAAATTAGTCAATTTTAGGATTACTAAAACCGAATTGGGTGCTATATTTAGAAAAGAGGACCATCCAAATTTTAAGCCTTGCGGCGACCAAATATTGCGTAATTTTTTAAATGGATTAATTATTTATAAACGAGGTCCGAAACCATCCACCACCATCAACGAAAAAACTGAATTATAATAAAATTCAGGCCTTTTCAATAGGCTTTTTCTTCGTAAAATCAGATCCCAATATTTTATCCCAAAATGGTGAACTTACACCGTAACCTTTATTGGGGTTTTGGTAATGATGGAGCATATGGTGTTGCTTTATTTTTTTCCAAAAGGTACCTTTAAAATTAAAATGGTGTATGGCATAATGGGTAATGTCATAAAATAAATATCCCGAAATAAATCCTGAAAAAAAGGCGAAAACATTGCCTGCTGGCAATAACGCATTAAATAGGAAGAAGAACGCAGTTGCTAATGGAATACTTAACGAAGGTGGCATTACCAACCTTTTTGCATCACTTGGATAATCATGATGTACACCATGGAAAATAAAATGTAACCTTAATGCCCAAGGCTTATTGGGTACAAAATGAAAAATAAACCTGTGTAGTGCATATTCTACAAAAGTCCAACAAAAAAGTCCTGCAAAAAATAGTACGAAAAACTTTGTGAAATTAATTGAATCAATAATAGTTGTTTTATAAACACATAAACCAATAACAGGAATAAAAATAAAAAGCGGAACAGAAAAGTGAACTTTTGATAAATTTTCAAGGAAATTACTTTTGAACATCCTTACCGATTCGTGCGAATTAGAGACAAAGTTTTTTTTCATATCAATTAGGGGTATTTGATTGTATTTGATGAAAAATAACGTTTTTCAAATCATGAAATTTTGGCCAAAAAATAAATAAATATAAAGTAATTTAAAGGTTTAATCCATGGTTATTAGTCCGAATTAAACCAGCTAAATAGTTATATGCAAAATTGTTAAATAAACATGAAAAATAAATGATCATAAACAATAACCATAAACAATTATAACCAGTTATTGTTTTTATACCAAATTAAGGTATTTTGTATACCCTCTTTTAAACTAAACTGTGGCTCGTAATTTAATTCATTTAATGAACGACTTATATCGCAACCCCAATTTTTTGCAACCAATTCATTTATCTTTTCTGGGTTTAAGGCACTAGCCTTATTAGTTATTGATCCATACAACCCCAAAATACCAGCAATTATTTTTATGATGGGTAAGGGTATATTTATTGTGCGTGTTTTTATTTCAAGTAATTCTTTTGTTTGTTTAGCTAGGTCTGCACGGTTATATGTAAAACCATCAGTTAAAAGATAAATACTTTTTTCAGGGGCATTTAGTGCCTTAATGCTTGCCATGGCAAGGTCCTTAACATAAATAAAACTCAAATTTTGTTCTTTTTTACCTATATAAAGTTCATATCCCTTTGCTATTTGTTTAAAAAAAATAAACATATCCTTATCACGAGGTCCATATACAGCTGTTGGTCTTAAAATGGTATAGTCAAGCTGAGTAAAATTCTGTAACAAGGTTTCGCCCAATAATTTACTTTTGCCATAGGTTGTAACAGGGTTCGGGGTTTTATTTTCGGTTATTAAATTATTCAAAGTATTTAATGGCCCAATAGCTGCTAAACTACTCATCAATACCAACTTTTTAATAGCAATACCGCTTTCTATAATTGCATTGGCTATATTTTGAACGTATTGAGCGTTTACTTCATTATATTCAACTTCAGTAATTGCTTTGGTAAGCCCTGCCAAATGAATAATATAATCGTATCTGTTTTTTGAAAAATCCTCTACCAATGATTTTATTTCGCCAAAATTTGGGTAGGTAAAATGTATGTTAAAATCCTTTAAGTGCGAAATATCACTGCTCTTTCTTACAGCCGCAAAAACCTCTAATCCCTTATTTAATGCCTCTTCAACAACATGATAGCCTACAAACCCACTTGCCCCAGTTATTAAAACTCGGTTTTTCATAGGTCTTTTTCGTAAATTCTATATGTTTTGTATGGGTTTCCTTTTATGGCTAATATAGCTTCGTTTATAAGTTTATTATTCTCTAAAGTCCAACCGGCCTCGGCATGTGTAAAACCTTTTCTTTTATATTCTTTAATAATTGTACCGTACAAGCAAGCTTCAATACCCATTTTTCGGTAACCTTCAACTACACCCAAGGCATAAATTCGCAAACTTTTTACCTTGCTCTTATTCATTAAGAGTTTAAAAATGCCAGTAGGTAATAGTCTGCCTTTTTTAATTTTTATAAATACCTCGTTTAAGTTCGGTAAGGCAATGCCAAATCCAACTATTTTCCCGTTTTGTTCTGCAACTATTGCAAAGTCAGTATCTAAAATTAATTTTAAATCGTTTGCCAAATAATTAAACTCATCATCAGTTAAGGGGATAAATCCACTGTTTTTATCCCAAGCAGAATTATATACTTCTTTTAGTTTTCTAACTTCTTCCTTAAAATCTTTTAGGTTTACTTTACGGATGATTATATTATTTCTCTTCAATCTTGTTTGCAGGGCCTCTAGCAAATGCACAGATTTATCATCGTAACTATCACCTTCCCAATGCCAAGCGAATAAATCTATTTGCTTTTTAAATAATGCATTTTCAATCAATTCACTATAATAGGGGGCATTATAGGTCATCATTAAAAATGGCGGACTATCGAAACCTTTAACCAAAAGCCCGCAAGCCTCATTGGTTGAAAAGTTTACAGGACCAATAAATTTCTGGTCTGCCCCTTTATCCTTAAGCCATTTTATTGCACTATCAAATAATAAATTGGCAACTTCTTGGTTGTTTATGCAATCAAAAAAACCAAAAAAGCCATCATTTACCTTGTTAAATATATTATGGTTATTATTTAATAT
>CAIYNX010000140.1 GCA_903927645.1 uncultured Mucilaginibacter sp. | reverse complement strand
TGTTACCGGTGCAGATCTCGACGAAACGATGAACTGCGATGTTACAGTCAAAATAAGTCCCGACGGACAAGGAGGAACAATAACCGGAACCATGGGGGGCGAGTCGATCAATGCAACAATTTAAGAGGGCGGCTGATCGACCACTAATCTGAAGATTCCACACCTATAAAAAACAGGTTCAATTCTCCGAAGTGAGATGAACCTGTTTTTTTCATTAAAACAAGTTGATAATCCCTTTAAGGAAATGCCCGATTGCATATCCAATATCATAAAATGAAATTTCGTAGCCGGTCAATTCCAGTACGACCATTGTAAACAGGAAGAGTGAAACAAAAATGAAAAATCCAAGGATAACATTGATTATTTTCTTTTCCATAGCTACACGATTTATTTGTTATTAAAAAAATCCGATTCCCCTTTCCCAACATTATTTAAGGCAGGCTTGCAGTAGTTAATTTCAAATTTGCCAGACACTACAACATATTTTCGTTTAAGAATTTCATACCTGCAGTTAATCATTTCAAACTTTCTGTTTGTTGGTTCAAACCTGAAGTTGACTATTCCGTACTTTTTATCGGTTGGTTCAAACCTGCAATTGAAAAATTCACAAATTTACCAGCCTGTATCAAACCTGAAGTTCCCGATATTAAAACTGCAGTACAGCAATTCAGGACGACAGATTTAATAACGGGATCAGCAGGAAGTACTATTCAGTTAATTTTTTAAGGTTTTGAATGCAAGCCCTGAGACCTGCCGGTATTGAGAACTGGCTGCTCCAAAGAGTGATTTGATGTAGGCTTTGGCATCCATTGCTGTATCAACAAGACCAGTTTTTTCGTTATAAAGAATATTATTGCGCATTAAACGGGCATTGCTGAGCGGGGGTATGGCGCTTACAACGGCTTCATTTTTCCCCCTAAGATTAGTGTAAAGCGCTCCGAGTGCATCAATTTTTAATTCAGGTTCGTTCGGTGTATACATCGGCAGCGTAGCCAATAATTTGATCAGCTTATCAAAACTTTCAAGACGGCCGTCAAAACTCATTTGGGAGGCTGAGATTTCGACCACCTGAATACCTTTGGCTTCAAGCGCTTTTTTCTGATCCGGAGTTTTTTTAGGGGTTGCGCGGCGCCCCTGAATTTTACGGATTAGCGTTTTTGCATTTTCAATGACTTGCGAGGAGGTGTCGGAT
Source organism: uncultured Mucilaginibacter sp. (assembly GCA_903927645.1). Lineage (GTDB taxonomy): Bacteria > Bacteroidota > Bacteroidia > Sphingobacteriales > Sphingobacteriaceae > Mucilaginibacter. The sequence continues at coordinate 2,653 of CAIYNX010000140.1, read as the reverse complement.
GCTTTAATCGCATTTAAGATACGGGTGGCTAGAATGCCAAGGGGTTTAAAAGAGAGTTCACGATCAGCCACTGCGTTACCGTAGACAGGGAAAGCCAGCGCTACATCATTAATTGCATTTTTCGCATTTTTTGAGAGGTCGACCAGCGATTCTGTTTTAAGGGAGTTTCTTGAAGGGTTATAGGCGGGACCGTAACCCAGGGTGAAGGATGCCAGTTGATCCATGTTGGCCACATTCTTTGAATGGCCTGTTTCCGAAGTACTTGCCATAACTGATAATTTTTCGTGAATAATAAATTGTTTGTCGGGTATTGTTTTACAAAACATCAATTTATTAAATATACGGAAAATTTAAATAGCTAGTTTATATATAATCAATCGTTTTCGGACCCCATTTTTATGGACGGGAAATCATTTATTGTGTTGTAAAAACAATCCGTTTCCCATTTGGAAACATTATTTTCGATATAACTGACGATGCGGTTCATTTCGGATCTGTCGCGAACAATATGATCATGAAACCGGGATTGCCAATCAAAATCGATTTTGTTTTCATGGGCATATTTTGTGATGGCCGATTTAATTCCGCCAATGCATACCGCTAACCAACCGGATTGGTTAGCGGTTATTTGCATTTTAGGGTTTTTACCGTTTGTTGAAACGCGGCGCGCCACGTCTCTACAATGGTCCGTGGTAGCCTTGGGGGCCGTTTCATTTTTATTATCACAATGATTCCTAACGTCACGCCGGGCGAATGGATTTTTTTTTCTATCAATTAATAAAATTGCATGTAAATGATTGGGCATTATAACATACAGTGGTATTTCTGCATATTGATAATGGGCTGAAACGGTTTGAAGGTTTGTGGCTACAATTTGGCCGATAGCGGTCAGATGCATTTTACCACCGAAAATTTTCCCCAAATAATGTTCCCGATGAGCTGTGCATATGGTAACGAAATAACTCCCTCCATATAGCCATGCCATGGTGCGCGTGCAGATGAAATACGATAACGGTTGTGGAATTTTTCGGGGGACATTTCAATATCTATTTTTGAATTGTAGAGACGCGGAGAGCCACGTCTCTATATTGTATCTGATGTTGATTCTTTTGATTGCATATTTTAATCAACATATAATTGGACGTCCTACCTCTAGTACAAAATTTTCATCATTAGGAAAACTATTCAATATTAATTTCATTAAGTTATAATTTATAATTACACATGCGTAAATATCTGATTTACAACATAAATAATCAAAAACTGGAAACATCCTTATAAATGCGAAATCCAAATAAATGGTAAATTAATACTAAAATGAAGTAACACGCTATAGATAAATCCATTTTGAAAATTAACCCTGACATAACCAAGCAATAAAGCCATAAATATCTGATTTACAACTAAAAATGGAAATAGTAAAAAGTGTTCGAATTTTAAGTTGACAAAATTAGTTAGGTGTAAAAGGCCAAAGCATAATGCCAGTCCATAATACATAAATGGAAAATATTTATACCAAAAGGATTCCAATTTTGAATAAAAAAAAATGGGAATAAGATTAAGATACGGTATTGAAGCTATCAAAAACGAAATAAAAATCAATATATTAAAACTAATTAAATGATAGCACAAAAGAAATTGCAATGCGGCTAATGATAAAAATAAATTTTGCTTAGAGAATTTCAAAGGAAGCCTGAATATCAGTTCTTCGTAAATTGGCACAAAAAAAATTAACTTAAAAGATAATGGGATCGAAGAAAGACTTATTCTATGATCAGGAATTAAATCAAATAATTTCAAAATTGGTAAAAAAACTATGGAGGTAAATATAATTAGCCCAAGATACAATAGGACTATTTTTCCCATAAGAGAAATTGATTTACCAAGACTCAAGGATATCGGTAATTCGATAATTTTAGGATGTATTATAAAATATGAAATATCTTTTATCATTTTATATTATTGCATTAATTTAAGAAGATTCATTTTAGTAAGGCTGTTTTTTTCAAACAGCCTTATCCAATCACAAAAAAATCCATGAAGTTAGTCCAATAAATATCAATGTTTTGCGTATTGCTTCTCCAACTTTACGACCCTCGTCGTACGATTGCTGATTACCACCATTAATTTCTCGCAGTTCTAAATTGTCTAGCATGACAAGACCTATGTTTTTCATAATTTTTGATTAATTTATTTTTCGAAAATTGCATCATAAACGCCAATCCAAAAATCAGCACAGTTAGCACAGAATTTACCAATTGCTTTTCCTACCTCATAACCACCTCCACCATTTATTAAAATAGCTTCTTCTTTTGATAATTCAACAAAGTTTCTCATATCAAATTTTTTAAAGTTTATTTTCTTTCCATCCGTCTTCAATTCCTGCTGCTACTTCCATAAAGTAAGCTGTAATCCAATTTGTAGATCCAACTGTGAAAAACAAGGATAAAGGTATACCTTTACCTCCCTCGACCTCCCTTAATTCCATTTCATTTAACTCTTTCATTGCATTAATTATTAAGATTTTAAATGTAAACTCCTGCATTTTTTAGCGTGCCGCAGGTTTTAGCGCGGGTAACGTTACGCTAACAAAGTAACTGTTGCCCGCTCTCAAAAAAAAGCAGTGAAGGAATTTTTTGGGCTCCGCCAATGA
>CAIYNX010000139.1 GCA_903927645.1 uncultured Mucilaginibacter sp. | reverse complement strand
TTTTCTCAAAATTTTTAAATTATAAATGGCTAATATGGTTAGGTACCATTTCGTATAGTATTTATATTTGGCAACAGGCTTTCATGCTAATCCCTTTTTATTGGGTGAACCAGCATTTATTTGGTTTAAATTATGATACGCTTTTTATAATGGTAAATATTTTAAGGTTAGCTATGGTTTTAATAGCCGCAAGTATTTCTTATTATTTTTTCGAGCTTAAGTTTTTAAAGAAAAAAACGCAGTTCAAATAATTTTTTTCTTGATACTTGGTATGCTTAACCAAATTAAGTAAGTTTAAAAACCATTTATAATTTCTCTTCAAATAAATATACTAAAGGCTATGGAAAACATGCGTCGCACCTTTATTAAGCAGGCTATTGTGGCTAGCAGTGCTGTATTAACATCTAATTATGCTTGGAGTGCTAAAAGTTACCGCCGTATTATAGGTTCAAATAATAGGGTTAGGGTTGGTGTTGTCGGATTTTCTGATAGACACAAAAGTTCGCACATCCCTAGTTTTATGCACCATTATAAGGAACTTAATTTTGAGGTAGTAGCTGTTTCGGATATTTGGAATAAACGAAGGGAGGAAGGTGCGGCAGTTTGGAAAGAGAAAATGCAGCATGATGTTAAGGCTTATAGGAACAATGAAGAACTGTATGATAGTAAAACCATTGATGCTGTATTTATCAGTACAGCCGACTTTCAACATGCCCACCATGCCATTGAAGCAGTTAACGCTGGTTGTGATGCCTATGTTGAAAAGCCATTTGCAGAAACAATGGAGGATAACCGTGCAGCCTTAAAAGCTATAAAGGAATCTGGTAAAATTGTACAGATTGGCTCACAGCGTAGGAGTGGAGCTAATTATCACGCCGCAAATGATTTTATTAGATCGGGCCAATTTGGACCAATTACCATGGTTGAACTTACATGGAATGTAAATCAACCAGGGAGATGGCGCCGACCTGATTTACTTGGCACCTTAAAGGAAGAAGATACAGATTGGAAAAGGTGGCTTATGAATAGGCCTTATGAGGCTTTTGACCCCAGAAAATATTTGGAATTTCGTTTGTTTTGGCCTTACTCCTCTGGTTTACCTGGCCAATGGATGAGTCATCAAATTGATACGGTACATTGGTTTACCGGCTTGAAACATCCGCGTAGTGTGGTTGCAAATGGTGGTATATACCAATGGAAAGACGGACGAAAAAATTGGGATACCATTTTGGCTGCATTTGATTACGGTCCGCTTGATGACCTAAATAGTGGCTTTCAAGTTACTTTTGGAGCCCGGATGCACAATGGGGATGAACATCCAACAGAAATATATTATTCAAATGGTGGTGAATTGAATCTTAATACCAACAAAGTAACTCCCGAGGGTGGATTGACCCAAAAAATGGCTGATGCCATGGGTATGAAGGCAAACTTATTACCAGAAGTAAGTTTGGAAAATAAAGAAAAAGTAATTGCCTCTGCCAATACCGGTGGCGATGAATTAACCTCCAATCATGTTCGGAACTGGATGGAATGCGTACGTAGCCGAAAACAACCCAATGCGCCCGTAGAGGCAGGCTACAGTCATGCTATTGCCAATATCATGACCAATGCTGCCGTTCATACAGGTTATAAAGCTTTCTTTGATGAAGCCACGCAGGAAGTAATGGTTAATGGGCAGGTTTTCAAATAATAGGGTATGCATTTTAGGAATAAGGTAACTTTCTGGGTTTTTGCTACGGCTTTTATAAATGCCAGCTTGGTTTTTTCTCAACAATTTCAAAAAGTAAAAGTTGTGCCTTCAAGCAGAGAAAACAAAGTTGATATTTTTATTGATAACAAACTTTTTACCAGTTTTTTATACCCTACCACACTCGAAAAGCCTGTACTTTTTCCTATTTATTCAAGCAATGGTACCATGATAACCAGAGGCTTTCCGTTAAAACCTCAACCAAATGATCCAACTGATCACCCGCATCATGTTGGCCTTTGGTTTACTTTTGAAAACGTGAATGGGCTCGATTTTTGGAATAACTCATATGCAATTCCGCCCGAAAAAAAATATTTATATGGATGGATATTGACAGATAAAATTTTGCAAACCAAAAGCGGAAATATTGGTGAATTAATATATCATGCAAATTGGGTTAATAACCAAAAAAAAGTAATTGTTGAAGAAACAACACAATATGAATTTAGTGGGCATAATAATCAGCGGTTAATTGAAAGGGTAACAACCCTTAAGGCAGATACAGAGGTTGTTTTTACAGATGCTAAGGATGGTTTACTTGGATTACGTTTGGCCCACGAGTTACAAATACCAACTAATGAAGATCAAACATTTATCGATAATAAAGGCAATTCAACCCTAGTTAAAGGAGGTTCAGATAAAATAGCGAACGGTAATTATCTAACTAGCGAGGGTAAAACAGGTAATAACGCATGGGGTACAAGAGCCACTTGGTGCAAAATTTATGGCAAAATGGGAGTCGATTCAGTGAGCATTACTATTTTTGATTTTCCTGAAAATCCTAATTATCCTACATTTTGGCATGCCAGAGGATATGGGCTATTTGCTGCTAATCCTTTAGGCGAAAAAATATTTACCAACGGAAAGTCGAAAATGAACCTAATCCTTAAAAAAGACGAGAAGGTTGTGTTTCATTATAAAATCCTTATCACAAATGGTTCAAACACCCCTTCATTTAATGATTTGAATAAGTAATATTTTTTTTTACAAATAAAAAGTATTTGTCATTACTTCTAAAGTAAGTTGATCGGCACTGGAGGTGTTTGATACCAGCCCATGAAGCCAAATAGTATAAACATAATTAGATTGTAGCTTAAAATTATTTATTGTTGCCAAAACAATGCCTGTACCAGCCTTATGAATTTCTAAATTATAATTTGAATCACCTTGGATAGGATTGAAAGATGAAAAACCTTTAAAACCTTTATTTGCAACTAAGGTGCTACCACCCTTAATAACCAAATCTACTGCTGGAGCATCGGGACTTACATTAATAAATCGGATGTTAGCCGAATTTGGTGCGGGTTTGTTTAATGTATCCGTTAGTATAAATAACTCCTGTTGATTAGGCTTGTTGGTGAAAAATACGGAGTAAGCAGAATTTGCTTCAAAATTGAAATTTTTTGATAGGATGAGCACCTTGGTACTATAATTAGCAAATTTAATTGTGTCAATACCTGAGTTGATTTTTACATAATCGGAAAATTGATTGTATGAAAAAGAATATAAATTGATTTTGATATTATTAATATAGAAATCTGTTGGGGAGGAGTTAGGAGAAGCTTGTATAAAGTTTACATTTGCAACTGATGGAGCAGGGGTATTTAGGTTAATATCTTGTTTAGAACATGATAGTAATAAAACGATTGGTAATATAACCGCAATGGTTTTGATAAGTAAACTTGATGTTTTCATATTACAATACTAATTAAATCTTTTGTAATAATATAACGGTAATTTGCGGTAGAGTGATACAGCTTAAGAATTTAAAATAAATCCTTATTTTGCGAGTCTTATATATTTTTCAATTATTATCCTGTCAATATTTTCCTTTTCAACACGCTCAATGCCAGTTTGAATTAGCGTATCATTTTTAAGTGTAAATTTAAATTTAAATGCCTTTCCTTCCCAGTTTCTGTCGTTATAAAAATCAAGATGCTCAGTATAATCATTTCCATTTAGGGTATAAGTACCACCACCAGCATCAAAGTTAATTAACGAATCTTTATTGGTATTATGTTTTAAAAAGGCAAAATGAGTTTCATTTAATATTTTGATCATTTTCTGGCCTTTGGTATAATCGGTTATTGTACTTACTCCTTTTGTAATAGTTGTGCCAGTTACCAATTGCCAAGTTCCAATTAAATTGATTGCATCAGAATTGGTTTTTCTAGAATCTATTCCTGAGCAACTTGAAAATAAAATTACAAGAAGTGTAACTATAGTTGAGTTATTCATCATTTTAGTATTCATAATTTATGGCTTTATAAATCATAAAATTATAAAAATGTTTTATAAGGAATCATTTTAAATAAAATTGAAATATTTGTTAAGTAGCGGGGAGCAGGATCGAACTGCCGTCCGTTAACTAACGGATATGAATCCTACGCTCTAACCATCTGAGCTACCAAATTTTTGATAGATTATAATCCATATAAACTGCCTGCCATTACTAGATTTGAGTTGTGTTTCGCGGATTATAGCTTCTTTTTTAGTTTCAAAAACTTGGGTGTAAGCAATAACCCAAGGTCGGTATTTGATGGTATAACCTTTAGATGCTAAGTGATTATGTGAAATTAGGCGATTTTCTAAATCAGATGTATAGCCTATATATATTTTGTTAAAGGATATTGAATAGAGTACGTAAACTGTGAACATGGTAAAATTAAAAAAAGCCACCCGAAGGGTGGCTTAAGTAGCGGGGAGCAGGATCGAACTGCCGACCTTAGGGTTATGAATCCTACGCTCTAACCATCTGAGCTACCCCGCCGGGTTTTTATATTTTTATATGATTTTTTCTATTTTTAAATTCAACCTTGCTGGTCAAAAGCAGATATATCATATACCTTTTCAAAAAGGTTTGCAAATATAGCAGAAATTCGTTTTCTTTAGAAAAAATGTTAACATTTACCGCTCTTTAGTTATCAATTGTAAACCAACATGTCTGAAAAGAAGAAATTTAGTATTGAATACGAAATAAAATCATCGCCGCGCATCCTCTATGGCTTTTTAAGCGAGCCTAATGGTTTAACTCAATGGTTTGCTGATGATGTAAGTGTAAAAGATCAGGTTTATACTTTTACTTGGAATGGCGACGAACAAAAGGCCAAATTGTTATTATTGAAAGAAAATAAGTTGGCAAGATTTAGGTGGTTAGATGATGAACCTGATAATTATTTTGAAATGGAAATAATCCAAGATGATTTAACCAACGACGTTGCTTTAAGTATAACTGATTTTGCTACTGAAGACCTTATTCCGGAACGTAAATTAATCTGGGATAATCAAATCGAATACCTCATCAGTGTGTTAGGCGCCTAAGGAAAATTTATTATATCTATTTTTACCAAAGTATACTATTCAGTAGTTTTTAAAGTTAAAATTTAAAAATGCTGATAAAATATTATGGGGTAATAACTATCCATCAAATTCTGGGCTATTAAATGAAAAAAATCCATCTATTACTACTTAAATCTTTTATAAGGCCATTTCTTGTCACTTTTTTAATAGTGATGTTTGTATTGTTGATGCTTTTTTTGTTTAAGTATATCGACGATTTAATAGGAAAGGGCTTTGAATGGTATGTAATTCTTGAGCTTATGATTTACGCCTCTGCTACCAATGTGCAAATGGCCTTACCCCTTTCCGTTTTGCTATCATCAATTATGACCTATGGTAGTTTGGGCGAAAATTATGAATTGGTGGCCATTAAATCAGCCGGAATTTCATTACGTAGGGCATTAATGCCTATGTTTTTAGTAGTTTTCTTATTGAGTGTTGCTGCATTTGTTTTCTCAGATTATATGCTGCCAAAAGCCAACCTTAAATATTATTCACTTTTATATGACGCCAGGCAACAAAAATCGGCCAATTTTTTACCCCAAGGCGTGTTTAGTAATACGTTTCCAGGTTATTCAATAAGGGTAAATAGAAAAGATCCTGATGGCCAAACACTGTATGATATCATGATTTATGAAAAAAATCCGAGTGGAAACAATTTAATAGTTACCCTTGCCAAAGAAGGTAAAATGTACCGAACTCCAAGCGGACAATTTTTGGTTTTGAAGCTTAAGGGTGTAGTACGTTACCAAGAAGAACCCGGAAAAAACAGTTTTAATATCCGTCAAACATTAACCAGAGAAAGATTTAAAGAAACAGAACAAAAAATTGATATATCAAGTTTAAAACTAAGGCGAACTGATGAAAGCGAATTTAAGGGCGCTTACCAAATGATGAATTTGAAGCAATTAAAGGAATCGCAAAAACTTTCGAAACACCAATTGGATAGTAGCACAAATACCAACTTTAAGATGCTTAATGTATACCTAAAATATTTCAGTATGCCTTTAAAGCACAAAAATGGTTTAAAATATAATCCAGTAAATTTAATTGAATTAAATAAATTGAAGGATTTTGAAAAGGTAAATATTCTGATAAATGCACTAAGCGAGGCGCGTTCAATCCATGAACTGGTAAAAGGTCGCGTTGAAAAGGATGAAGAATTATTTAAAGAAATTCAAAAAGCAGCACTTGAATATCAGAAGAAATTTACTTTTTCGGCCGCTTGTTTGGCCTTGTTTTTAATAGGTGCACCTTTAGGTGCAATTATACGAAAAGGAGGGTTAGGACTTCCGGTGGTTGTTTCAGTTATATTCTTTTTATTATATTACATAATCCTCACCATAGGGGAAAAATATGTTAAAGATGGTGGCCTTTCGCCTATAATTGGGTCATGGATAGCTATCATTATTATTACCCCAATTGGCATATTTTTATCATATAAAGCCGCTACAGATTCAGTTATATTTGACATTGAATTGTACAAGCGTTTTTTCAAAAAGCTTTTTAAGTGGATACCTAAACGCGCTTAGTTATAAATTTAATAGGTATATCCATTAGCCCCTTTTAAGTTATTAGAGTGCAAAAAAATTTGGCATCATAACAATTTACACTTTACCGACCAGGTAAAGGATTTATTAACCTACTTTTGTGTTAAATTTTTTTGCTATTAACATAGCCTGATTTTCAGGCTTAAACAGTTGTACAATGTTGAATACTATTGAAGAAGCTATTGAAGAAATTAAATTGGGCAAAATGGTTATTGTTGTTGATGATGAAGATCGCGAAAATGAGGGCGATTTTTTAACAGCAGCAAGAAACGCTACGCCCGAAAATATTAATTTTATGGTTCGCCACGGTGGTGGTTTAGTATGTGCTCCAATTACAAAAAAACGTGCAGAAGAGTTGAACTTAGACCCGATGGTTGCTCATAACACTACATCACACGAAACAAACTTTACCGTTTCTGTTGATTTATTAGAAGGCTGTACAACGGGTATTTCTGTTTCAGATAGATCAAGAACCACATTATCACTCATTAATCCAGATACAAAACCTGAAGATTTGGGCAGACCAGGTCATATATTCCCGTTAATTGCAAAGGATGGTGGTGTATTAAGACGAGCCGGTCATACAGAGGCTGCCATTGATTTGGCAGTACTAGCCGGTTTTGAGCCAGCCGGATTAATTTGCGAAATTATGAAAGAGGATGGTGAAATGGCCCGTTTACCTGAACTACTGGAAATTGCAAAAGAATTTAATCTGAAAATTATTTCTATAAAGGATTTGATTTCATACAGATTAGCTAAAGAAACCCTTGTAATAAAGGATGTATCTGTTAAAATGCCAACCGAGTGGGGCGATTTTGATATGATTGCCTATACCCAGGTAAACAATGGTGAAAATCATTTGGCTCTTGTAAAGGGTACTTGGGCTACTGATGAACCAATATTAGTTCGGGTGCATAGCTCATGCGTTACAGGAGATATATTTGGCTCATGCAGGTGTGATTGTGGCCCTCAGCTTCATAAGGCAATGGAAATGATAAATAAAGAGGGAAAAGGTGTTGTACTTTATATGAACCAGGAGGGAAGAGGAATAGGGCTAATTAACAAATTAAAGGCATACAAGTTACAAGAGAACGGATTTGACACAGTTGAGGCAAATATTGAACTTGGCTATAAAATGGATGAGCGCGATTATGGTGTTGGAGCCCAAATTTTACGTAGTTTGGGAATTTCAAAAATGAAGCTTATGTCAAACAATCCAAAAAAGAGAGCTGGTTTAATTGGTTATGGTTTGGAAGTTGTTGAAAATGTTCCTATTGAAATTTCGCCAAATCCGCATAATGAATTTTATTTAAAAACAAAAAGAGACAAAATGGATCATTCTATAATGCTTGATCATTGAGCTTTTTCTTTAGGTTTTTCGGGTAATATAAAAGGATTTGGTGCAATTTGATTTGTATTCTTTTTTGATTGTGATTTTTTAAACAACATTCTAAAAAGCTCACCAACGCTATCAAAATTTTTCTCAAAAACCAAACCAAATCCTGTTACGTATTCTTGGTTTAATTGGCTGGTTGAGGCACTACTCAATGTACTTATAGTAGAGTTTTCTAATACCTTATAAGAACTCGTGGCTCTTAAACTTCCGTTTTTTGTTATTAAGTATTGAAGTTCAAAATTTTTGGTCAAATTGGAGTTTGAACTGAAAATATTATTGTTAAATCCATTTAAAAAATCAGTGCTACCAGAAATGGTGGAACCACCGGTTATACTATTCGTTGTATTGTTAAACAAGCTCCCTGAAATTAAAAACCTATCATTCAAATTATAACTAATACTAATATCACTAAATGAGCGTGCGCTAAGTCCTAAACCTTTAATATTTGTTCTGGATATTAAATTATTCAAATTATTAAACACAAGTTCAGAAATTACTTCAGATGCTGTATTGGTAATTTGGTTAGTGATAACACCAAATTGCCGTCTAAGTATAATATTTAGGGCCTGCTGGCTTCTGTTATTATTATCAGCTAAGAAATTACTAAGATCCTCTTTAATAGAAGGATCTGATGGAAAATTTAAATCAAAATTAATATCTGGTTTTAATAACGAGTTTGATAACAATAATACCGCTTGAACAAGTGTTTGTGTATGTCCTTTTGGCGATGATGAACCTGCTGCCTGGTATAATGGAGCTATATCAGTTCGCACTTCATAAAATGCGTTTAAATTGATAGTAGCGTTTATTGGATTTCCTGTCCAACGAATACTTCCACCTTCGTTTACAATAAATTTCTTACTGATAAAATTTTTGGCCGAAAAATCAAACTTTCCTGAAGTAATTGAAAAGTCGCCAAACATTTGAAAATCACCCAAACTATTAATTTTAAGATTCAATCCATTTGCTTGTCCTCTTCCTTCTAATAAACCATATTCGGTAGTAATTTTAACCAATGTTTTTTCATCTGCACTTAAATCAAAATTTAGGGTTACACCCTTAAATGATGTTGCTTTTGATATATTTTTATTTGTATCAGAATGGCTAACAAAATGAATAAAATCATTATCAGTTACTGTTGTTGAAGTATTTAATGGGATATTAAAAATAGTGCCATCTTCAGTTTTTGCTTTAATATCAATATTTATATTGTCTAAAGGCCCATTAAAACTAAATCTTCCTGTACCATATGCTGTTCCATAGTAAAGATGGTTATCCTTAAAGGTGGTATTTAAAGCAAGTATATTTTTAGCATTTAATTCTAGTTGTAAGTCTGGATTGGTTATACTATTTAAATTAACGGTACCATTTATAATACCACTTCCATCTTTGGTATCTAATAATTCAACATTTTTTAAGTTAATAACACTATTTATAACATCAAAATTAGTGTTTAATTTATAGGTTGTTTTTAAATAATTTACGGTAGCGCTTGTGTTCATTAATCCAATATTCCCGTTAATTTGCGGGTTTGATCGCTTACCAGTTATTTTTAAGTTAGCAGATATATTTCCTTTTATATTTGATACTATATCGGCAATAAAGGGTTGAAATAAAATATTGTCATTTTGATTGTATTTTAAATCAAAATTGAGTAAGTCATCCGGTCCGTTTTTAATTTCATAGGTACCACCTATTCTTAAAGCTTCAACATTCTTACTAGTAACCAATAAATTTGTATTAACTATTTTGGTATTTTGATCTAATATTGTTTCAATATCAATATCGCCAATTTTGGTTTTATTGAGTGATAATGAATCAATTTTTAAGTGCCCGTTTATTCCAGGAAATCCAATTAGGTGTTTAAGTTTAATCTCACCATTTAATAATCCGGCTAATGAAATACCATTTTGCCGTTTTGTTAACTGGTTAAGGGTCGACATGTTGAATTTATCAAAGGTCAATTTTAATTCATCTGTCTGATTGTCTGAAACAAAACCATCAATCATAACTTTTTGTTTTCCGTTTGTCAACTCAAAACCCGAAACCTCAGTTTTGTCATTTAGAATTCTTATCCTCACCTTATCTGCAATTCTCCAATCTTCTTTCTCAAGAATAAGGTCTGATGGCATTAACTGCACCATAGCCATACTGTCGATACCTAAATTTAATATCCCATATAAATCAAGAGAATTTACCGCATTTTGATCTGATAATTTGAGGTTGAAGTTAATACTGTCATTTTTAATATTATTATTCAGGGTGATGTTTTTAATAAATAAACTATCAGTTAGGTCAACTTTATTTACCGATAGGTTTAAGCCCAAATAGTCCTTAAAAGTACTTTCATCTAATATTAAATCATGGAAAATAGTTTTGCCAATTTGAAGCCTCTTTATCAATATATCCAACGTTTCGGTATTATCAGCCGAGTTAAACTTGCCAATAAAGGTTCCTTGTTCTGGTATTTTCAAATTAGGCTTAAAAAATGCAAGTAATGAATCCGGATTTTTTAATTCAAGTTTAAAATCAAATATTTGTTCATTGGGGTTTACTATCGTTGATTTGTAGGATGGCAAATACTTTTTAATGATAGTTTTAAAATAGGATGGTAGTGTTGCCAAATCATAGCTTCCTTTTATAAACCCGTCGGCAATATCAGATTTTAGGATTATTTCTCTTTCCTTTCCAATCCCATTAGCAGATAATGATAAATTTTTTATTGAGCAGGAATGCTTCAAACTACCAATCTTTGTATTTTTCAAATCGGCAGTTCCAGTTAGGTTATTTAATTTATCTCCAGAGAATTCTGTAATAATATTTGTTGAAAATGAAATAGTATCTGCCAGCAAATTCAATGTATTTAAATGAGCGCCATCTATTGATGCATCTATATCATATAATGGAAGTACTGGATTAAAATCAACATTACCAAGCAATTTAAGTTTAATATTCTTGTCGTCAATGCTGATATTACCATTAGTAATTTTATTATTGAGGTTGCCATTTATTATTATATTTTGGTAATTATAGCCATTAAATTCAATCGCGGCTATTTGAGCTGAAAATTTTTCTGATAAATTTTTTAGTTCATCTCCAGTGCCTGTAATTTGTGTATTTAATGTTATCCGTCCAAGCGTTTGTTCATCAACTAAATTGCCTAGGTTAAATGCCGCTGTACTCAGCTTTAAATCATAAGCCAATAAATTTGATTTACCTACCTTTAAAGTTAAATCAGGATCAAAACGGCCCAGTTTTGTTTTAAATGTGCCTTTGGTACTAAAATCTTTTTGTTTCCCAATAAAAGTTCCATTAAAGCTTATATTGCCAAATTTTGAAATAATATCAGGTACATGTCTGTTAGTGGTACCAGTAAATTTATTGTACAAATAATCAAGGTCTTCTTTATTGGTTGCTAATTGTTCAAAATTTAAATTTAAATGGGTGTTATTCCAATTTGGTAGACCAACCTAACTAAAATTTCCTTTTATATAACTTGCTTTCCCTCCGGTAATGAGCAGATTTTTGCCTTTAATATTATTAACCGTGCCACTAATCCTACCATTAATTCCTAAATTGAACCAAATATGTTTTAAATCTTCAGTAAAGTAGGAAACATCTGTTGATGCAAGCCTTGATGAATGTAAATCAGCATCTAGGTATACCTTGTCATTTAGATGATCCCCTATTTCGTCAAACGACTTAAACTTCATCAAAAAATAATTTTTAATATTTGAGTTTGCCGTTATCAATAATAAATTTTTGGCTTCAATTTGGTTTGAGTCTATAGTTGCATCAGTATTAAGTTTTTTTATAAAAAAACCACTTTTTTCTCTTAGTGTTAGGTTGGCTATATTGCCTTTAAAAATATGTTTTATCAAATCCATATCTTTTACTTCGGCACTTAAATTTTTAAGGTCTAAATCATCAAAATTCAGTTCTTGCTTTGCTGAGTCGACCTTAAGATTTTTATATCTGAAATGGAAATTGTTTAATTTTACTTTTTCAAAGGTAATTTTCCAGGGTTTGTTAGGGGTTTTAACTGTATCTGGCGTGTTAAAATAATCAATTATAAATTTAAGATTGAGGTTATTGTCTTTTTGTTTTTTTAAATAAAATGATCCGTTATTAAGTTCAATATATTTAAAATCAATATTGTGTTTTTTGAAACTCGAAAAAATAGAGAAACTGTTAAGCTTTACAATAAGTTTTGGCGTATTTATAAGGGTATCGTTCTGCTTGTCTAGTACATAAAAATTTTCGAGCACAACTGATGAAAATGGCTCGATATAAATACTTTTAATAGCTACTTTGGTATGCAATTGATCTGATAAATAACTCGCAGCTTTTTGTGCAGCCCAAGTTTGTACCGGTTTATATTGAAATAAAACTAAAAGCGAACTAAATGCTGCTAGCAATAGCATTACAATTATTAACGATATTTTAATGAGTTTTTTGATAACTTTGCTTTTGTGACTTTCGTTTATATAGTACTGTTAATGTTGATTCATTATGTTAATGAAAATGCACCACCTCCTTTTATTGTCATAATCAATTCTAAAAAAGGTTAATTTTTATAGAACAACACTAATGTAAATTGTTTTATAAAATTTTAATTGGTCTAATGATATTTTCAAATTCTCAAATAAACTAATTTTAATTACAGCAATTCAATATTAAAAATAATGCCCCTAATATTAGCAATCGAATCTTCCTGTGATGATACCTCTGCATCTATTTGTGCTGATGGTAAAATTCTAAGCAATATTATAGCCAACCAAGCTATACACCAAGCATATGGAGGCGTTGTGCCCGAACTTGCTTCAAGGGCGCACCAACAAAATATTGTTCCTGCGGTTCAACAGGCATTATACAACGCAAATGTAAACAAAAATGATATAGATGCAGTTGCATTTACACGTGGTCCGGGCCTTTTGGGTTCATTATTAGTTGGCGTTTCGTTTGCTAAGGCTTTTGCACTTGCCAATAGCATTCCTCTTATTGAGGTTAACCATATGCAAGCTCATGTACTGGCTCATTTTATAGGTGATTACAAGCCAAACTTTCCATTTTTATGCCTTACTGTTTCTGGTGGGCATACACAAATTGTGTTAGTGAAAGATTATTTTGATATGGAGGTAATAGGCCAAACTTTAGATGATGCTGCCGGTGAGGCCATGGATAAAACGAGCAAAATATTAGGACTACCTTATCCGGGTGGCCCTCTAATTGATAAATATGCGCGTTTAGGAAATCCCAATGCTTATAGTTTCCCTGAACCTCAAATACCAGGACTTGATTTTAGTTTTAGTGGCTTGAAAACAGCTATACTTTATTTTATCAGAGATAATGTTGCCTTGAATCCGGATTTTATAAAACAAAATTTAAACGATATTTGTGCATCGGTTGAAAAGCGGATTTATACGATATTATTAAATAAACTTAATAAAGCAGCGCTTGAATATAATATTACTGAACTTGCATTAGCCGGAGGTGTTTCGGCAAACACAGGGTTAAGGCAGGGCTTGTTAGCCCTTTGTAATGAAAATGGATGGAAAAGCTTTATCCCTAAAATGGAATATTGTACAGACAATGCCGCAATGATTGCAATAGCGGGCTATTATAAATACTTAAAGGCCGATTTTATAGGTCAGGAAGTGGCTCCTTTGGCTAGAATGCCATTTTAATATTGTTTAACATCGTTATTTAAAACTTTATCAATAAAATTTAATTGATTTTAGGTTTGTTAATAATAAAATCAAAATTTAAAATATAAAAAATGAACTATCCCTCAATTATTTTTTGGTCTATTTTTGTTTTGCCTCTTATTGCTGTGCTATTTTGGTTAATGCGTCAAGATAAACGCAAAGGTATTACCGGTATAATTATTTTGGCAATTTTGTTAATTGTTTGCATTGTATACATGAAAATGACCAAACAATTTAATTATTAACCCTTAAAACATTAAAGTTATTAAATAGGAGTTTGAATGAAGGACTATTATTAAATCGGCTTGAGATTTAATTTAGCCTACTAAAACAGAATGGCAACAATGGTATTATTTAACCAAGGTGCCAATAGGTTCTCCTTTAGCAATTTTCATGAAATTACCAGGTTTGTTCATGTCAAAAACAATTATCGGTAGTTTGTTTTCTTGGCAAAGGGTAATCGCTGTCATATCCATTACATTTAAGCCTTTATCATATACTTCTTGAAAAGTAATTTCATCATACCGGGTTGCGGTAGGGTCTTTTTCCGGATCAGCTGTATAAATACCATCTACCCGAGTGCCTTTTAAAACAACATCTGCCTTAATTTCAATTGCTCTTAATGAGGCTGCAGTATCAGTTGTGAAATAGGGGTTTCCGGTACCGGCACCAAAAATTACAATTTTATTTTCTTCCAAATGATGCATGGCTCTGCGGCGAATATATGGCTCGCATATTTGTTCCATTTTAATTGCAGATTGTAATCGGGTTTCAACGCCAATACTTTCTAAGGCATTTTGAATAGCCATGCAATTAATTACGGTGGCCAGCATACCCATGTAATCGGCCTGCGCACGCTCCATGCCTGATTTTTCGGCACTCAAGCCTCGAAAAATATTTCCACCGCCTACAACCACCGCAATTTCTACACCAATATCATGAACACCTTTGATATCTTTTGCGTATTGAAGCACCTGGTTATTATCAATGCCATATTGCTTGTCGCCCATTAGCGACTCGCCACTTAATTTTAGGAGGATTCTTTTATATTTCATGGAAGAAATGAGCGTGGTCAAAAGTAGTTAAATAATACCAATGTTAATATAAAGCTTTTATTTTGTTAAATAATTGCCTTTAAATATTGTTGCAAGCACTTCAAATTGATGATTAAATACTATAAAATCTGCATCGAAACCAGCCTCAATTTGCCCTTTTGAATCCAATTTTGCTAATCTGGCCGGATATAAAGATGCCATGTTTATAGCCTCGGCTAGGTCAATACCCACCTGCTCAACACAGTTTTGTACAGCTTTAAGCATGGTTAAACAAGACCCAGATAATGTGCCATCAGGCATTACATATCTGTCACCTTTTAATTCATGCTTGTATTCGCCCTCATTGGTAGTGGTTACAGCGTCAGTAATCAGAAACAGTTTATCACCCAATTCGCGTTTAGCCAAGCGGATCATAGCAAAGTCAACATGTATTCCATCGGCTACTATACTGGTATAAGGTTTTTCTTCAAATATTGCCGGTATATAACCAGGCTCACGATGGTGCATTTGCGGCATGGCATTAAATAAATGTGTTACTGCCGGTATGGGCTTATTTAAAAAAGATTTACCTTGTTCATAACTGGCATTGCTATGCCCTGATGAAACGATAATACCTTGTTCATGTAAATAATCAATCAACTCTTGGTCTTGCAACTCGGGTGCTAGGGTAATCATTTTTAGTTCACCTTCGGCAGCCTCCACCCAACTTTTTACCTCGGTTAAGGTTCCTTTTTTTATCAAGTTTGCCGGATGTGCTCCTTTTTTTGCCGGGTTAAGATAGGGACCCTCAAAATGTAGTCCAAGAAAATTGCCTTTACTATGCCTTCTATATGCTTTGGCAGCCAATATACCTTCATCAAAAATAGCTGGGGTGTTGGTGCCAATGGTAGCAAAGAATCCTGTTGTTCCTTGTTGAAGTAAGTCTGTTTCTAACTGTTCAAGTGCAGCTTCTTCCGGCTTACCGGCAAAAAGTTTAGCGCCACTTCCATAAATTTGAAGGTCGATTAAACCTGGAGCAAGGTAGGCACCTTGAAGATTTATTTTTTCAGTATCTGACGGAATATCATCCTGATGAACAATAGCAACGATTTTACCTGAAAGAACAATAACTGCCTTGCCAATACTTATTTCACCATTTGAAATAAGATGCAGATTGTAAAATGCTTTCTTCATACAAGCTAAACTTAAAATATCTGATAAAGAGTAAGTTTAATTAAGGTACTGATTTTTTGGAGTAAATAATAACAAAAAAAATCCCCCTCGATTTTGTCGAGGGGGATAAAATATTTAAGCTCCTAAAGCTACCCGTTTAAAGGCTGTTACTGTTAACCCTTTATCTACACTGTCCAAAAACTGGGCAACGCTTTTTGATGAATCCTTTACAAACTCTTGGTTTAACAAGGTGCTGTCTTTATAAAATTTATTTAATTTACCGGCTGCAATTTTTTCAACCATAGCTTCCGGTTTTCCTTCGGCACGAATTTGCTCTTTTGCAATTTCCAATTCGCGCTCAATGGTTGTAGCGTCTACACCGTCTTTATCAATAGCAACAGGGTTCATGGCTGCAATTTGCATAGCAACGTCTTTACCTGCTTCATCAGCACCTGCAGCATCTTTACTTAATGCAACCAATACACCTAAGCGATAGTTTCCGTGAATATAGGCAATAACTTTATCGCCGTTTACTACTTCGTATTTCGAAATGCCAATTTTTTCGCCAATTTTACCTGTTTTGTCAATAATAGCATCTGCTATTTTCTGGCCATCAACAGTTAATTGGGAAAGTGCTTCAATATCCGCAGGGTTATTCGCAACAGCAGCATCAGCAATTGCGTTTGCAAATGCTACGAAATCGGCATTTTTGGCAACGAAATCTGTTTCGCAATTTAACTCTACAATCACACCTAGTTTACCATCTGCCGAAGTACGTGATATTACTACCCCTTCGTTAGATTCTCTGTCTTGACGGCTGGCGGCAACTTTTGCGCCTTTTTTCCTTAAGTAATCAATAGCAGCTTCAAAGTCGCCATTGGTTTCAGTTAAAGCTTTTTTGCAATCCATCATACCTGCGCCGGTTTGCGTACGTAGTTTATTTACGTCGGCGGCAGAAATTGTTACTGTTGACATATGTTTTTTGTTGAAAGTTACTATTTAAAATTTCGTGCAAAGGTAAGCCGAAACTTGTAACCTGTAATTCTTTTTTATAAATATTTGTGGATTTTTTTGATTGTATGTTAAAAGTTGCAAGTTATATGTATAGAACATAATACTTGCAACTTTATATTATCTAAATTGTATTTGGTAAGGTTTTACCTACAACTTTCAACCTACAACCAAAAATATTATTCTTCTGTTTTTTCAGCGGCAGCTATAGGTTCAATTACAGCGGCTTCTGCTTCAACAGCTACTTTGCGTGTTCTTTTTCCGCCTTCTGCATGTGCACTACGTTCAACAACTGCTTCCGGAGCATCAGCTTTCGCTTTTGCAACTGCTGCTTCTTTTTCGGCTTCGTCGTCTTTTTCACGCTTACGCTCGTCCAAACCTTCCACTATAGCTTGAATAATAATGCTGGTAATCAATGATATTGATTTGGTTGCGTCATCATTTGCAGGGATAGGGAAATCGATGTTTGAAGGATCAGAATTAGTATCAACCATCGCAAAGGTTGGAATATTTAACTTTAATGCTTCTGATACTGCTATGTGTTCTTTCTTTACGTCAATTAAAAACAAAGCAGCCGGAAGGCGGTTCAAATCAGCAATACCTCCTAATAAGGTTTCTAATTTTATACGCTCACGTTGAATCATTAACCTTTCTTTTTTGGATAGGTTGCTGTATGTGCCGTCTTTAGTTAACTTGTCGATGTTCGACATTTTTTTGATCGACTTGCGCACGGTAGCAAAGTTGGTAAGCATACCACCTAACCAACGTTCGGTTATGTAAGGCATGTTTACACTTTTAGCATAATCAGCAACAATATCTTTTGCTTGCTTTTTAGTAGCAACAAATAATACTTTACGTCCTGATTTTACAATTTGTTTGATAGCCGCAGCGGCTTCTTCAACCTTTGTTAAGGTTTTGTTTAAGTCGATAATATGTATACCATTGCGCTCCATGAAAATGTACTGCGACATTTTTGGATCCCATTTGCGGGTAAGGTGACCAAAGTGTACACCTGCGTCAAGTAAGTCTTCGTATGTTGTTCTTGCCATTTTGTTGTCCTCCTTTGATTAACGTTTACTGAATTGGAATCTCTTACGTGCTTTCTTACGTCCTGGTTTTTTACGTTCAACCATACGGTCGTCACGAGTCATTAAACCTTTGGCGCGCAAGGAAGGTTTCTTCTCAGGGTCCAGTTCAACAATGGCTTTGGCAATGGCTAAACGGACAGCTTCTGCCTGTCCTTTTACGCCACCACCTGCTACGTTTACTTTTACATCAAACTTACCGGTTGAGCCCGATACTTCGGTGCTTTGGGTAACAATGTATTGTAGTGGCAATGTTGGGAAGTACTCTTTGTAATCTTTACCGTTTACGGTAATTGCGCCGTTGCCATCTGTTAAGTAGATGCGTGCAACAGCGGTTTTTCTTCTGCCCGAAGTGTTAGTTGTTGGCATTTCTTTTCTCCTTTAATTAAAGTTAAATGGTAGTTGGGTTTTGTGCTGCATGTGGATGCTCGGCACCTGCATATACATGCAAATTGCCAAATAAGGCCTTGCCCAAACGATTTTTAGGTAACATGCCACGTACCGCTTTTTCAATTACGCGGGTTGGATGTTTTGCCATTAACTCCTTAGGAGAAATGAAACGCTGACCTCCTGGATAACCAGTGTAAGAAACATACTGCTTTTCGCTGAATTTGTTTCCGGTCAGTTTTACCTTGTCTGCATTGATAACTATTACATTATCGCCGCAGTCTACGTTTGGGGTAAAATCAGGCTTGGTTTTTCCACGAATGATCATAGCGATCTTAGTGGACAAGCGCCCCAAAATCTCGCCATTTGCGTCAATAACAACCCATTGTTTGTTGACGGTTTTTTTGTTGGCCGAGACAGTTTTGTAACTTAACGTATTCACTTGCTTTTTATTAAATTTATAAAACGTTTATTATACCCCTAATTTTAGGGACTGCAAAGGTATGTTATTTTATTTTATTTGCAAATGCTTTTGTTAATTATATTGGTGAGTGGTTGATTGGGTTGGATTAAGTGAGTGGTTGATTGGGTTGGGGTTATTTGTTGAATTATTGATTTAATGAATTATTGATTGTTTCGGATAGGGGTTGTTTGTTAATTGGTTTCTTTGAAATAAAGAATATCAGCCAAATAACAGCAGGCTTTTTGTGATTTAGGCCTATTTATTTCAAATCTCTTGTTCTGGTACAGAAGTTTTTTGCTTATTGCAATTTAGGCCTTTTTACTTATCAGCTAACTTGTATATATTCCTTTTTGTTAAAAGGAATAGCCCCAATACAAAAACCGTCCAAAGGGTTACTAAAAGGGGGGAGCCTAAAATCCAATAAGTATTTAACAGCCCCATTTGTAAAAGGGTATTCATTCCAAGTAAAACAACCAAAACATCAATAAATGTAGGCACAATAAAAAATAGCAGGAACCAACCAATTTTTCTACGATTTAATATTATTTGGTAGGCCTTTAATAATGGAATAAATGTAATGGCTAGTATTATACTAAGCCCCAAAGCCCATGCTAATACACGATTATTTAATAACGTATCTATACCAGAAACTTCGTCACCACCTCCTATTACAGCTGTTAAAATTCTACCAAACGGTAAATTGGCAAAAATTAAACAAAAGCCTATTGCTTTTTGTTCGTCTGTTTTTTTATCGCTAAGTAGAATATAACCTATCCACATCATTAGGAATGAAAACGCCGGGCCAGTAAATGACGCTATAATGGAGATTGGATGTTGTTGCTCGCAATTTTTGCAAAGTTCCCAAACATTAAAATCTCTTATCCCCCAGCAACCGCATATTAACCGACCAACTGCTGTATGTGCAATTTCATGTGCTTCGTGCATCAAAAAAGTGAGTGCAAAAAAGGCAATTACAAATGGGGTAGATAGTTTTAGGTTCATGATACAATAAATATTGCTTGTAATTTAATTTTTTTAATGAAATTAACCAAACACATTTAGCATGAATAACTAATGCAATGTATCTTTTTTTAATTTCTCTTCATTAAATTTAACAATACCCAGGCCTTTTCATTTTGTTGATATAAATTGAAGCTTTTTATTATTTTTGTCGGAAATTTTATACCAATGAGCGAACTCATTAAAAAACAAGTTACCGATGCCCGCACTGCTATGGAGAGGGCAATTGAACACTGCGATAACGAATTAAACAAAATCCGTGCAGGCAAGGCTAGTCCCAGCATGCTTGATGATATTTATGTTGATTACTATGGTTCACCAACTCCACTTAATCAAGTTGGTAGCGTAAACACACCCGATGCTCGTACTATAGTAGTACAGCCTTGGGAAAAATCATTGCTTAGTGCTATTGAAAAAGCCATTATGGAAGCAAATTTAGGGGTTAACCCACAAAATGACGGAGTGATTATCCGCATCAACGTACCGCCTTTAACCGAAGAGCGTAGACGCGATCTGGTTAAAAAGGCTAAAGGAGAGGCCGAAAGTGGTAAAATTGCTGTGCGTAACATCCGTAAAGATGCAAACGAAAAAATTCGCAAACTTAAAGCCGATGGTGTAAGTGAAGACGAAATGAAAGTAGGTGAAGCTGAAATTCAAAAACTTACCGACGCCTATATTATAAAGGTTGATCAACTAATTGATGCCAAGGAAAAAGACATCATGACGGTTTAATAAATTTTAGACATGCTAAAAAACCATTTTGACCTTTGTTAAAATGGTTTTTTTGTAGATATATATTTGGTTTTTTAGCGAATTCCCTTTTGGGCATAAACGCTATTTTGTTAATTTAGCCACACATAAAACGTACTAAGCAATACCTTTGATGAATAAAACGCCCCTAATACAAATAACCAGAAGCCTAGTTTTGTTATTTGTATTCCTGTTGGTATTTGCTGCCAGATGCAATAAGGGTTACCGAGCAATTGAGGATGAAAAGGAAAGAAAAGCTGCCATTGCCATCCGCACAAAAAACTTAATAAAACAAATAAGGGGCATTAGGTATACAGAAGTAAAGCGCGTTTTTGACGATGGACTATCTTTTACCTCGGTTGGCTTTCAGTTGGTGCCCGAATGGCGTATTTCATTCCCCTCGCTTGATTCTGTTAATATTTACAGCCCTAAGAAGAAAAGATTTTTGAATGGCCCGGTAGTTTTCGACCATGATTCTATTTTCAATGTGGCTTGGGCATGGCTAAAGCTTATCCATTTAAGTAAGGATAGTTTAAAGTTCCAGGTGCTGCATGTAACCAACCAAGTTATCAACGAAGAAAAGGTACATGTATATATGACGCTTTACGCCAATGATTACATCACCAATAAATTACACGCCGATACAGCCAACTTTTGGAAACCTTCTAAAAAAGACACCCTTTTTATTAAAAACCTGGTAGCAAAAGCAAATTCGAATCCGGAAAATGCATTTGCCGGAACAGATCCGGCCGATCTAACACCTAAAAGTCCACTTATAACTGTTGAAAAAGAAAAAGTACCCGATAACGACCCTAACGGTGGTAAAGTTTATGATGAATATTTATTACCTACCTTTAATATAACCATCCATAAAGCTTATCAAGATTTTAACCATTTTTTTACGGTTTATGTGGATGAAAGGGGGAACTTGATTTTCAGACAATCGAATGAAGCAATGATGCCTGAGTTTGCAAAATCAACCATAGAAATAATGAAAGGTATAACCAATGGCTACCTAAAATTATACCTAAATGCTAAACCAGGCAAAACTTTGGGCATACCCCATACCAGCATAATATTATTAAATGTAACAGGTTATAAAAAGTAGTATATTTAAATCTGTTTTTGAATAACAATTAAAACAAACTTATTATGATTTGGCATATTTTATTAGGTGGTTTAGCCGGATTTTTGGCCGGTAAAATAATGAGAGGTAGAGGTTATGGTATTTTGGTTGATATTTTATTGGGTTTAGCTGGTAGTTGGGTGGGCGATTTTGTATTTTCACATTTCCATGTTTACTATATGGGGTATTTTTTAACTTCGCTTATCGGTGCTATTATTCTGGTAGTATTAGGGCGAATCATAAGTAGTTTATAACCATATTTTTCAAGATATGATAAAACTATATAAATAAAATGTAGTTTTACCTTAGTATGCCTGCCAGGCAATAATGGCAGTTAATTTTAAACCAATTAGGTATAAATTATATTTATATCAACCCCAAAATATACGTTTCTGAAAATATGAATTACCTCGCAAATGTCCATCGTTACCAAAACATGGAATACCGTCGTTGTGGCAAAAGTGGATTAAAACTCCCTGCCATATCATTAGGTTTATGGCACAATTTCGGTCAAATTGATAGCCTCCAAAATGCCCGCGATATTTTAAGACTAGCTTTCGATAGCGGCATTACCCATTTTGATCTTGCCAATAATTATGGTCCGCCTCATGGAAGTGCAGAGGAAACTTTTGGCACCATTTATAAAGATGATTTTAAAACTTACCGCGACGAGTTGATTATCTCATCAAAAGCCGGTTATGGCATGTGGGAAGGTCCTTATGGCGATTGGGGGTCAAAAAAATATTTGGTAGCCAGTTTAGATCAAAGCTTAAAACGCATGGGTCTTGATTATGTTGATGTATTTTATCACCACCGACCGGATCCTGAAACACCATTGGAAGAAACCATGACAACACTTGATTTAATGGTTCGTCAGGGTAAAGCCCTATATGTAGGTATATCAAGTTACCAGCCAGCAGAAGCTGCCAAGGCTTTTGAAATTTTGAAACAATTGGGTACACCTTGCTTAATCCATCAACCTAAATATTCAATGTTTGAGCGTTGGGTAGAGGATGGTTTATTAGATGTTTTAGAAGCCAATGGCGTAGGGTGTATTCCATTTTCTCCGCTAGCGCAAGGCGTGCTCACCAATAAATATTTAAAGGGTATTCCAGAAGATTCAAGGGCAGCTTCGCATAGGGGCAATGGTGCTATAGAAGAAGGCCAGATTTCTGAAAGTACCATCAACAAGGTTCGTCAATTAAATGAAATTGCCCTTAGTCGAGGTCAGGAATTAGCACAAATGGCACTATCTTGGATATTGAAGGATAAACGCATAACTTCAGTTTTAATAGGAGCTAGCAAGCCTGCACAAGTTACCAACTCAATTCGCTGTTTAGAGAATATTAACTTTACCAACGAAGAATTAAACCGAATTAACGAAATTTTAAAATAAACTATTACAGTGGCTAGATTTTAAAACGATGATCTATGTTATTTGCAGAGGTTATTAATTCAAATTTATTATAACGCATCATTATGAAAAAGATATTTCCAGCTATTATTGCTTGCTTTTTAATGTTTGGAGTTGCCAAGGCCCAAACTACTGTTATGGCCGACCATGTGGCTCTTTATGTAAAAGACTTAAAGAAAAGTGCCGACTTTTATCGCGACGTGATGTTACTTAAGGAAATTACGGAACCTTTTCATGATGGGAAGCACGTTTGGCTACGTACAGGCGAGCATAGCCAATTACACCTTATTTTAGGTGCCGCTGCGGTTGTTGATCATGATATCAATTCGCATTTTGCTTATTATGTACCAAACTTAGCTGTATTTACCAAACACTTGGACGAACTGCATGTAAAATATGGCAATTGGAAGCAAGACTCAACCAATCCGCAATTAAGGCCTGATGGCGTTAAACAGGTTTACCTGCAAGACCCTGATAATGTTTGGATAGAAGTAAATGATGATAAATTTTAACATCAAAAAACCTGTTCAATATTTTTGTTGGGGTAATCGAGCTTTTCGCTTTTCCGGTTACCATTTACAGTAATGTGTACAATGTTTATTTGGTCATCAAATTGGTTTTGTAATAAACTGTCGTTTACAACAACTTTTTTTACAGTGCCAACCTCCTCCGATTCCAAATAAACATCAGCCGATTCTTTATTTATCTCGTAGCCCAAGTAATTCAACAATGTTGCCTTACCATCTGTTTTTATTTGCAGGTTTTGTTGTAAATAGCTTTTAACCAAGGCGTCCATAGCGGTATGCATGGCGGCGCTGTTCAAATCAATTTTACCATGATTTTGCTTTGTAAGGGCAGCCTCAAAGTCATCTGTAAAAATTGTACAGGTTATTTCCCATTTATGGTCCTGCTTGTTATATTCAATATTGGCTGTGCTCACATGTATTGGATGGAAGTTTACATTACTAGGGTTTATAAGGTTTAGAAAAAAGCTTCCAAGCCAAAAGGTACTTAACATTAAATTTAACATATTACAGTTAGTATTTTTATTATTGATTAAAACGCCCTAAATTTAAAATTTTATATAATGTAACATGCAGGACTTTACTTTTTATTTTAAATTAGGTTGGGAACATATCATAAGTAAAGATGCATTGGATCATCAATTATTTATTTTAGCCCTGGCCTGCGTTTACACAATAACAGATTTAAGGCGGGTTTTGATTTTGGTAACCGCTTTTACAATTGGCCATTCAATAACACTTGCATTAAGTGTTTATGATGTAATTAGGTTTTCGAGTAAATGGGTAGAATTTTTAATACCATGCACAATTTTTATAACAGCAATCAATAATCTGGTACAAATAAAATCTATAGCTAAAAGTGCAAAAATAAATTACTATCTTGCATTGTGCTTTGGTTTAATACACGGTATGGGTTTTGCAAACGCCATACGTATTATGCTAGCACACGATCAAACAATAGCTCTTGGGCTTTTTGGTTTTAATATTGGATTGGAAGCAGGTCAAATTTTTGTAGTTTCCATCATCCTGAGTTTAGGGTTCTTGTTTTTAAATTCCCTCAAAATATCGCGTAGAGATTGGGTTTTCTTCCTCTCTTCGGGGGTTTTTGCATTATCAATTAAAATGGCGTTTGAAAGGTTGCCTTTTTAAATTAGGACACTGGCCAAAACTTAATTTCAGTTTTTTATTTTTTGTTAGCTCAAATAATTTATTAATGCTAACCTACTGAAGTAAAATTGCCAATTATTAAGATTAACAAACAACTAACTAAAATAATATATTTATAACTGACATGAAAAAAGTTTTTACAGCGTTTATTATCACTTTTACCATGGGTGGTATTGCTGTCGGGCAGGATATTCAAAACAACCCGGGCAGTAACCACGGTAATAAATTTGAGCAATTGGGTACAATTTTAAGCACCCCTAACGAGCAGCGAACCGCCAGTGGCGCGCCGGGGGCTAAGTATTGGCAACAACGCGCCGATTACGATATTAAATGTAGCTTGGACGAAAAAACCCAATCACTTACCGGAGCCGAAACCATCACTTATTACAATAATTCGCCCGATCCATTAGATTATATTTGGCTTCAACTAGATGAAAACGAACATAATAACCTAGATAATGCCAATTATCAAAATAGCAGCACAATTCCAAAAGTTGGTGTAGCCTCGGCACTTGAGCGAGCTACAATAAATGATAAAGATAATGGCTATGGCGATAAAATAGCAAGTATAACCGATGCTTTAGGTAAAAATTTACCCTACATTATAAACAAAACAATGATGCGGATTGATTTGGCTAACCCATTAAAACCCGGACAAAAATTTGTTTTTAACATTAAATGGAGCTATAAAATTAGCGACAGGCTAGTAAATGGGGGTAGGGGAGGATATGAATATTTTCCGGGTGACGGGAATTATATTTTTACCATGACCCAATGGTATCCTCGTTTGTGCGTGTATAGCGATTTTCAAGGATGGCAAAATCATCAATTTACTAGTCGTGGCGAATTTGCATTAACATTTGGCAATTTTAAGGTTGAAATTACCGTACCTGCCGACCACGTGGTTGGTGCAACCGGCGAATGCGCAAATTACCCAGTGGTTTTATCGCCTGCTGAGTTAGCCAGATTTAACAAAGCCAAATCTGCTACAGAACCGGTACAAATAGTAAACCTTGAAGAAGCAAAGAAAAAAGAAAGTAATCCGGCAACAACAAATAAAACATGGGTATTTTCCGCAACAAATGTTCGTGATTTTGCCTGGACCTCCTCCCGTAAATTTGTTTGGGATGGTATGGGGCAGAATGTTGAAGGTAAAAATATTTTGTGCATGAGTTTTTATGGAAAAGAAGCCTATAGCTTATGGACTAAATACTCAACTAAATTGGTTGCACATACCATTAAAACGTATTCAGACTTTACTATTCCGTATCCTTACCCGGTAGCCCAAAGTGTAGAAGCTTCAAATGGAATGGAGTACCCAATGATTTGTTTTAATAACGGTCGTACACTTCCGGATGGTACTTACAGCGAAAGCACCAAAAACGGAATGATTGGAGTTATAATCCACGAAGTTGGTCATAACTTTTTTCCGATGATTATTAATAGCGATGAAAGGCAATGGAGCTGGATGGATGAAGGGTTAAATTCATTTGTTGAATACTTGACTGAAGAACTTTGGGATAACAAATTTCCGGTTAAAAAGGGCGCTGCCTATACACAAATTGACTATATGAAGCTGCCAAAAAATGAGTTGGAACCAATTATGACCAACTCTGAAAACATTGTAAGGTTTGGCCCAAATGCATATACAAAACCAGCTACAGGTTTAAATATTTTACGCGAAACCATTATGGGTCGTAAATTATTTGATTTTGCCTTTAAAGAATATGCCCGCAGATGGGCTTTTAAACACCCAACACCTGCTGATTTTTTCCGTACTATGGGCGATGCAAGTGGCGAAAACTTGGATTGGTTTTGGAGAGGTTGGTTTTATGGAATAGATCCTTGCGATATTTCATTGGATTCTGTTAAAGTAGCTAAAGCTGATTTTAACGGTGCTTTACCAAACTTTAACAGAGGACAAAGTAAAGTGGCCGCTCCATTGGTAAATAGTTATGAGGATATTTCAAAAGTTAGAAACCGCAATGATAATAACATCCATTTTTATGTGGATAAAGATACTTCGGTACGAGATTTTTATTGGAAATATGACAGAGGTTTAGCTACTGTAGATACCAACCGTTATTTGGATATGGCAAAAGCCAAAACTCCTACCGCTCCACTTGAACCATTAACGGATGAGGAAAAGCAAAAATTTGCTAATAAGAACTTTTACGAGCTTAATTTTACCAATAAAGGTGGATTGGTGATGCCAATTATAGTACAGTTTACTTTTAAAGATAGTACTACATTTATTGACAGGATTCCTGCACAGATTTGGAGACTTAATGAAAAGCATGTTTCAAAATTTTATGCACTTGATAAAGAGGTTGCCTATATTAAGTTAGATCCATTCAGAGAAACTTGCGATATTGATGAAACCAATAATTATTGGGGTAAACTGCCAGAACCTTCAAAGTTTGCACTGTTTAAACAAAAAAGCGGTGTGGGCAGAGGCCAATCGGCCGGTATTAACCCAATGCAGGTGGCAAGTGGTGGTGGTAAATAAAATCAGTATTTAGCAACAAAATTCGCTAAAATTAAAACAACCCCCAAATATTTACTATTTGGGGGTTGTTTTTTATATTCTACTTTTTTTAATTTTAGAAAATCAAGCTTTGCAAAGGCCATAAATATGCTCATTTAATATAACATCATTTTTTACCATGGCATTTCTTAAAACTCCTTCAAGCTTAAATCCTGCTTTTTCAAGTACTCGCATTGATGCCGGGTTATTACCCAGT
>CAIYNX010000138.1 GCA_903927645.1 uncultured Mucilaginibacter sp. | reverse complement strand
TTTTTTATCTAATTATAAAAATATTCAAAATACATGTTTTTATAATTTAGAGAATTAAAATTTTGAATGAAATAAATAATTTCAAAAATGGATTAGCTTGATTGGTTAACAATCAAATAACACAGAAACGTTTTTTTAATTAATATATTTTATTAATTTAGAATTTTTTAATATAGTAACTTTTTTTATTGATTACAGGCATTTTTAACTATTTTACAATGAAACTATTTTTCTTTTTTGCATTGTTATTTTGTGTTCAAATCACGTTTTCTCAGGATATGATTTATTTGGCAGATGGTCATAAAATCCCTGGCAAAATATCAGAAATTACAGCCGATAAGGTGAATTTCAAAAATTTGGCAAACCCAACTGGGCCTACGTATACTCAAAATATTAGTAATGTTCAGCTCGCATTTAACGCCGCTGGAGATTTTTTGATATTTTCGGCAACAAGCCCACTTACAGATAAAGACAAACAAGACTTTTTATCCGCCACTCCTAAACAACGTCCTTATGATATTTTTATTGACCCAACAGGAAAAGTTTCTAATGTTACCATTACAGACGAAACCGAGGACGAATTGGCTGCCGATAACGCTGGTCAAAAAATAAAATTATTAAAAACAAATTTGGCTGTATTAATTCGCAAAAATGGGAAACATAAAATTTATGCAAGTCCGGAATTTGCCTTGCCTCTTTTAACTGCCAGTAAATCAAAAATAAACGAAATACTTGCAATGCCTGCTCCAGCTGCTATTGCCGCCGATAATAAAGATAATGATTATTTAGAGCCTGATATGACAGCCTTTAGTGCAAAATCAATTGCAAAAACACAAGAGTTTACCGGCTATCTTCAATCAATTGAATCTGTAAATACCAATAGAGATGATGCTACTAAGAGTATTGGTTTGGCATGTGATTTGTTTTTAAATCAAGGTGTAGCCTCGAGAGTAGAGGTGTCAAACACTGCAAATGCCGAGGTTCACAAATATTTGATTAATCAATACTTGCAAAGGTTATTGATAAAGAGCGGTCAGTTTGAAAAAGTAAATATTGAGTTTGCCAATATCAATTATGCTTCGAAATTTAAAAAAGGTGCCGATGGTAATTACTACGGAACAGTAACTTTTGTACAAAAATTCCAAGGCTTTGTTGATGGTAACTTAGTATTAGCCGAAGAACATAAACAAAGCTTAACCATTGTACTTAAGCATTATGATAAAATTGTTAATGGTGATAAAGTATCTGCTTGGGATATCTTTTTGGATGATATGGGTGTAATTGAAAACAAAAAATTATAAATAAAGGCCTAATTATTAGCCATGTATAAAAAACTTGTCATTTTTTTTATTTTAATTATTCCAAAGCTGGTATTGGCTCAATCTCCAGCTAGCCAAGTAGCAAGAGCTAAGATTTTGACGGAGCTGGATGTTCATTTCATTTATGAAGTAAAGCAAGTAGATGAGTTTATTGACAGGTTTAATAATGATTCTACCCAGCTTCAGGAGTTTATGCAAAGGGTAAATGCTCCAAAACTTTCCAGAGAAAGTATGATTAAAACTTTGTTTAATTATTCAAGGCAAGGGGGTTGGAATTCAAGTGATATTGTCGCATTTATAAAGCAGGTTGATAATAAACAAGCTCCAATTTTATTAAATTTTTTGGATGACAAATGGTTTGCCAACGTAACCTGTTCAGTACTTTGGGAAGGTAAGCCTAAATTTATTAATCTGAAACTTAAAGTTCAAAAGGACGGAAATTCATCTTTAAAATGGGTAATATATGATATTGATGCCGATTTCTTAAATGGCGGTACAGCCAAAATACCGCAACCCACCATACCAACACCTGTTAGTCCGGATTCATATTTAAACCCAATAAGCCATAATCTTAATTTCTTTTCGATTGATATGGTAACTTCTGATACTAAAAATATAGCCAATTATTTAGCATCAACCGTTTATTACAGTAATAATTTAATAATTTTTATAAATGAATGTTTAACACATAAAGTTAAAATTCAAAGTGTTAGAAAGGTAACATTTGATTTCCAACAAATTAAAGGTTGGGAATTTGAAGTAGAACAATTTATCAGAGCGAATGATAAAAATTCCGGTTGGTTAATTAATAGGCTTACCAGAGTTCCATCTTAAATATACATTATATGACTTTAGTAATACATCATAATTTATAAAATTAATATTATGAATAAATCTTTACTTATTTTCTTTAGCTTTTTTTTAATAGTTACCCTTGGATACGGCTTCCCAGGAAAAACTGTACACAATAAGCTAAAAACTCATAAAAAAGCCGTTGATGCCGATTCTACAAATTCGGTAACTGTTTCTGCAGTAACTGAAATTAAATATCAGGCAGAATCTGCCATTAAAACACTTGAATCTGTTTTGAATAGTATTACCTTTAATGATAATACACCAAGCGAGTTGGCTGGATATATAAAAAACAGTTTTACGCCCGACCAAAGAAGCCGTGTTTTTGTTGATAATACAATAATTGTTGAATCTGATATTGACCCTAAATTTATTTTAGGTAAGAATAAAGACCTGCCTGTTGAGAAGTATCTTAATGACCTTGATTTAAGTTACGAAAAAACTGGTGATTTTAGCATCAAGTTTTCAAATATTACCTCATCAAATGTAAAGAAGACAGATCATATTTATATTAGGGTTAGGTATGACGAAAGTTTTGGTAGTAAATATAAACCAGATGGCAGTACCTACCCAATGCGCCAGCGCGAGGCTACCATTAAAATGATACCTGTTGGTAAAAAGAAATGGAATGCCTTTATTGAGTCAATAGCCTACTTTAACCCTGATTTGCCTATTGAAAGCAAGGATCATGATATGCAAATTATTTCTTCTGATGCACCTGGTAATGAAAACACCACTGCTACAGAGGCTGAAATGAAGAAGGCTTTAGATGCCAAAAAGACGGAAGTAGACGAAATTGAAAAACAAACTAAACTTCAAATTAAAGAGTTTGAAGTTGCTGGTGATAATTACCGAAACTTGAAACAATATGATGATGCGCTAGCTTCATATAATAATGCAATGACCTTGGCCAAGGTTGATCCCAAATTATTCAAAAAGATTCGTGATACCAAAAGGTTACAAGAGCAAAGTACTTTTGAATATTGGAAAATTAAAGGGGATAAAGCCAGAAATGAGCGCGATTTTGTTAGTGCTGTTAAAAATTATAAAACTGCTATTCAGCTTAAAAACTCTGAAAGTGCACATTATCAACCTGTAATTGATACTTTAAACAGAATCGTTCAAATAATATCCCGACCGGACAATTTGCTTGGCTCAGGTGATTATGATGGAGCTCTTGCTGAATGTGATAAAGTATTGAAAAAAGAAGATAAAAAGAAGAAAAGTGAATTCCCTGAGCTTTATTTAATTAAAGGGATGGCCTTCCAAAAAAAGGCAGAAAGTAAAGCAGATGAGAGTTACCTAAACAAAGCTCGGGAAAATTATGATATAGCTATTGATTTGTTTAGTAATTTTAAAAGGGCATTGTTGGTGCGTGAGAACTTTTACGAAATGATAAAACCAAATTATGGTTTAGCAATCAATGATTATGATGCGCTTACTACAAACGAATTAGATGATGCTCCGGATAAACCTTTCTTTTTTGCGTATAAGGCTAAATTGAAAGACAGGCAACATAATAATACTTGGCCAAAGGCTTCAATTAATGATTATAATACTGCTATTACATTATGTAAGATTAATGCCAGAACCAATGATACTACGTTAAAACAAAAAGATGCTAAGCTTTACTTTGACAAAGGTGAATTGGAATACCGTGCTGATTTTAATGTTGAAGCGGGTATTAGCTTAGATTCGGCAATTATTATTAATTCAAAATTTACCAAAGCTTATTTTTTTAGAGGATTAAATTTTGTAAAACTGAATAATACCTACAGCGCAGGAATTGATTTTGCAAAGGCAGAACAACTTGGTTTGGAGCCCGAACAATTAATTACGATCGACTCAATAAGTAATGAATATTTTAAAAAGGGACGTGAGATTTCTGATAAACACGATTTCGCTAACTTTCCTTTGGCCGATACTGCCTTTGATAATGCATTGAAAATACGGAAGTGTAATTCAAATGCTTTTCATGCCAAAGCTGAAATGAGATTAGTTACCGCTGATCAGTTTTTAGCTAAAAAAGACACTGCCAGTGGTTTAAGCAAATACAGAGAATCGATTGATTTAAATAACCAGGCATTAAGTTGTACAAAAAACCTTTCGGATGCCGATTATAAGGTAGGGTTGGCTCACGCGCAGTTAAAGGAATATGAAGCAGCTGTTACCAGTTTTAATAATGCAATAAAGAGCAATCCTAAAAACATACAGGCAATCGTTGAGCGAGGTAATACTTATCTTATATTGAAGAAATTTAGCAAAGCCAATGATGATTTTACAGCTGCTGCAAAATTGCTAGGTGATAAATTTGAAATTTCGAGAAAAGATAGTAAGGTTAGCCCTAAAGTATTATCAAATCTAACAGATAGTTTATCAATAGTATTTCAGTTAAAAGGTAAAGCATTGTATTTAAGTAATGATTATGCCAATGCTATTATTGCACTTGATAATTCCATTTTGCAAGAAGCCAATAATGAAGCGTATTATTATAAAGCGCTTGTTTATTATGATCAGCCGCAACAGGACTTATCAAAAGCCAAAGAATACTTGGATCATGCCATCGCTATTAAACAGGATTACAGGTATTCATATGCCAATGGTAAAACAAATTATAAACGCAAGGATTACCAAAGCGCCATCAATCATTTTTCTGATGCCATTAGGTTAGATACTTTGAATAATTTGCGTAATACCTATTATTTGCGAGGATTATCTTATTATAAAACAGGTAAAGATTTTCCGAATGCCTTGGCTGATTTTGATAAATATGCATCGTTTTCATATGCAAAAAAGGATACAGGATTTTACGCCTATTATGGTATTACACAGTTAAACAGCAACCAGGATTCACTGGCATTAAAATCATTTGAATATGCCCTTTCTAAAGCAAAAAATCATCCGCTTGCATTGTTTGGCTTAGGCTGTTATTACGCCAAAAGTGGAACTGAAAATTACTTAAAGGCCAATGTGTCCTTCCAATCAGCGTTCCAAACACATCAGTTAACAAAGGATGATATTAAATTAATGGAGGAAACTTTTTTACAAGATTTCTTTAAAGATAAGGTCCAAAAGTCGCTATACAACAATAGTAAAAAGACGGGGCTTAATACAAATTAACTATACTTGTTCACCAATTTAGGATATTGTTTAATTAAGAAAAAATGACCCCAAATAGTAACGAAAAAGATTGGAAGAATTTTGAAGCCGAAATAGAAAAGGAAAGTGGCCTTTTAGATGATTTGCTTGGTATAATGAAGCAGACCATTATTGGCCAGGAGAAACTTCTTGAAAAGCTGGTAATTGGTTTGCTAGGCAATAGCCATATTTTGTTAGAAGGAATGCCCGGACTTGCTAAAACACTTGCTGCAAAAACATTGTCGCAAGCAGTAAATGCTAAGTTTTCAAGAATCCAGTTTACACCTGATATTCTTCCTGCGGATATTTTAGGTACCATGATTTATAATATCCAAACTAATAAATTTACTATAAAAAAAGGTCCTATTTTTTCTAATTTCGTTTTAGCGGATGAGATAAACAGAGCTCCCGAAAAAGTTCAAAGTGCTTTATTGGAGGTAATGCAAGAACACCAGGTTACCATAGGTAACCGTACACATAAACTTGAGGATCCGTTTATGGTTTTGGCTACTCAAAACCCTATTGATCAAGCTGGTACTTATGAGCTTCCGGAAGCTCAAATGGATAGGTTCATGTTCAAAATAATTATCAATTATCCTACAAAGGACGAGGAAAGATTAATTAACAGAAGAGATTTCTCTTCGTTAACAAGCCTAACTACCACCATCCCAACCGAGAGTATATTGAAAATGCAAGCTTTGGTGCCTAAAATTTATATCAATGAAAAGGTAGAAGAATATATTCTTGATATCATATTGGCAACCCGTTGGCCAGATAGGTATGGTTTAGCACACCTAAAACCTTATATAAAATTTGGCTCTTCGCCTCGTGGAGGTTTAAATTTGACGCTTGCTTCAAGGGCACATGCATTTTTGAAGAAGAGAGCCTTTGTACTTCCATCAGACGTTTTTGCCTTGGCTCCTGATGTTTTGCGCCATAGAATTGGGCTTACTTATGTTGCCCTTGCCGAAGGCATTACCACCGATTATATTTTACAAGAAATACTTAAAGGTATTCCCGAACCGTGATAATTAAACCAATCAAAGCATGAAACTTGAGGATCTAATTAAAACGGTACAAAAAATCGATCTTTTATCCAATACTGTTTCTAAGCAAAAATTAGCAGGTGGTAACCCGAGCCCATTTAAGGGAAGAGGTATTGTATTTGATTCGATACGAAAGTATGAAGCCGGTGATGATATAAGGAATATTAATTGGAAAGTTACCGCACGCTTTATAGATACCTATGTTAACACTTACCATGAAGATAAGGTTAGAAGAATTTGGATTTTAATTGATGTAAGTGGATCGAGTTTTTTAGGAACTGAACGTCGCATAAAGCTTGATTTGGAAATTGAGGTTGCTGCTACCTTAGCTTATAGTGCGATTCGTAAAAATGACAGCGTTGGTGTAATATTTTTTAGCGATAAAATTGAACGACTCATCATGCCTATTAGTGGTATGTCTGGTTTTTGGCACATCGCGAAAGCCTTGGTTGAATGTAAACCATGCGATGGAACTACCAGTCTTGATGTTGCTTTGAATTTTTTAATGAAGATGAATACATCAAGCAGCCTTGTTTTTATTATTTCTGATTTCATGACGAGTGGCTATGAGCGAGCTTGCGCAACGTTTGCACAACAAAATGATATTTTGACAATTAGGGTACATGACAAAATTGAATATAATATTCCTAAAATAGGTTGGGTAAAATTAAGGGATATTGAAAGTGGCAAAGAAAAGTGGATCAATGCCTCATCAAGTAATTTTAATGATGTTCATAGAAACAATAACATGCAAGAATTTGAGAATTATACCAAATTTTTGAATTCATATGGCATCAGAAACATTGATTTAGGTACTGAAGAGAATATTTTAGAGAAGCTATCATTTTTAATGACTTAATATAAATGCATAGGAATTGGGTTTTATTTTTAGTTTTATTAGGATGTTTTTTTATAAAAATAAAGGCTGTGGCCCAAACACAGTCGCCTATTTCGGTATCCATCAATTCCGCTACGCCTGCTATAGGAGGCGTTTTTAACTTAACTCTAACAGTTAAAGGTAAACCTAGCGATAAGGTTTCTTGGGATGAGTGTGATTTTCTATTCAAAAATTCGCAAAAGTACTTTTTCCTTGATACAAAATCATTTCCTTATGCCAACGGCGAATTTAAACATCAAATATTGTTCACTAGTCTTAAAGCAATAAAGGATACTGTTAAAGACCTACCTGTAGCCATAAATGGTAAAAGGCTGGGTAGCTCTAAATTTTACATTACCTTTAAAGCAGATAAAATACCAACAGCAATTAACGAAATTAAACCCAATGAGAAGGCTAACTGGGGTTATTTTAATAAGGCCTTTACTTATTTTTTAATTTTTATTTTGGTGCTTTCTGTTTTGTTAATAATAGTATTTTACTTTGTAAAAAAGGAAATAACAGAAAAGGCACCACTGGTAATAAAAGAAAAATGCTTATCCCGGTTATCAGAATTGGAGTTGGCAGTTAAACAAGATAATGTGAATGGGGCTGTATTAATTAACCAGGTATTGGATCTTTTAAGTGAATATTTTCAATTGGGGAAATACACTCGGAAGCGGAAAAGTGATAATACAGAGGAACTTTCGGCATTGTTTTCGCAAATAAACGAAACGGCTAATCAAATAAAGTTCTTGCCTCTTCCAGCAGTTCGTACTTTGTATCCGGCTTTTATTAAAAGCAGTAGAGATTTAATAACAACGTATACTCCTAATAAGCAATAATGATAGATAAAATAAAACAAATAGGTTTCTTGTCGCCTCAATGGTTTATTTTACTGTTGATAATTCCTTTACTTGTGTATTTATATATCAAAGTATTACGCAAGTTGTCATCATCTATGCTAATAAATGGAAAGAGTGAGGAATTGCTTGTAAATAAGCTAAGTCTTTCTCCTAATGATTATCTTTTTATTATCCGTTTAGTAGCTATTTTATTGGTTATCATTGCTTTGGCCAATCCGCAAATTGTTACCAAAACAGATGTTAAAAAACCTGCTTCCGAAACTAATATCGTTTTTGCGCTTGATGTTTCAAAGAGTATGCTTATTGAAGATATAAAACCAAATCGGTTGCAGGCACTAAAAGAGGTTTTAAATAAGTTTGTAACCATGCGCTCGCAAGATCCGGTAGGCATTGTTTTGTATGCCGGCGAAAGTATGAATTGGTGTCCATTAACTAAGAACTACCCCTTATTATTGACAAAAGTTAATAAAATTGATGATAATGATTTAAACGATGGTACGGCAATTGGTCTTGGTTTGTCATCAGGTGTTAATATACTTCGCCAAGGGAACTTAAAAAATAAGGTAATTATTTTGCTAACAGATGGTTCAAACAATGCCGGTAATATTGACCCAATACAAGCCGCTGGTTTTGCTAAAAAATATGGCATAAAAGTGTATGTAATAGGTATAGGCACAAATGGCATTGCAAATATTCCGATTACCGATTTAAATGGCAATAAATCATATGCCAGGGTATATGTTACCCTCGAAGAAGAACCTTTAAAGCAAATAGCAAAAATTACAGGTGGCGAATATTACCGTACTACAGATGCCAAAGGGCTTGAAAACATTTATGCATCTATTAATAAATTGGAGACAAAGGAAACGAAAACAGTAACCAAACTTTCATACACCACTTGTTTTGATTGGTTTATTAAAGCTGCCCTGCTTTTATTATTTATTGAAGTTTTATTAAAATACACAATTTTAAAAACTTGGCCGGCATGATGGATTTTGAACAAAATAGCTATTTATATTTAACAGTAATTATTCCTGTATTGATAGTGTTGTGGCTATTAAACCAAAAACGACTATCGAATATAACGGCTTCCATAGGTGAAACATGGTTAGTAAAGCGTATTGCTATATCTTCACCGCTTTATTTGCAAATAACCAAATATGGATTATATCTGCTAGCTATATTGTTGCTCATTGCCAGTTTAGCCCGACCGTATATTTTGGGAATTGACGAACAAACAAAAAACATGTCGCCTACGGATGTTGTTTTTGTGGTGGATGTGTCAAAAAGCATGTATGTGAAAGATGTATTGCCTGATAGACTGAGCAGGGCAAAACGCTTAATGAAGGATATTATTGATCAGCTAACCAGCGAGCAAGTTGGGGTAGTTGTTTTTGCAGGCAAGGCAAGTACCTTTATCCCGCTTACCAATGATTATTATTATGCTACTAAAACCATCGAAGGGGTATCTGCCGATTTGGTTCCGGAAAGTGGCACTTCATTAAAACAGGCATTAAAAATTTCCTCCTTAATATATGATCCTAAAGGAAAACGAACCAAAGTACTATGTTTAATTAGTGATGGCGAGTTTCACGATGATAACGCCATAAGCTTTGCTGATACCCTTCGCCGATCGGGAATTAATATGTTTACTTTTGGTTTTGGCACACCTAAGGGCGGGGAAGTTCCGCTTACCACCAGTTCATTTAATGATGATAACGAAAGAGGTGTTGACGGACAGCCAATCATATCCCAATTACATCCTGATAACCTATTTAAAATAGCTGGTAAAAGGCCAGAAAATTATTTTCAGGTAGTTGATAAATTTAATGCATCCTCCTTATTTGTGCAGCAATTAAAAAGGGTTGAGTATAATGATGTGGTAAAAACACCTAAACAGTTTTTTGGGTTGTTTTTATTGGTTGCTTTTATTATTTTAGTATTAGAAACTTGCATTCCGCAAATAATAAAACCGGTAAAAATAAGTGAGTTATAATTTATGATATTTAACTACTATAACATATTACAAAAAGGGCTATTTTTCAAGTATTTGATAGTGGCATCTGTTTTTATTGTAGTTATTGTTGGCTTGATTTTATTTACTACCGACTCGTTTAAAATAAATACTTATTACAATGGCCTATCTTTAGCTAGCAAAGCCGGGTTTGATTATCAAGAAGGCAATTGGGGCGAGGCAGGTATTGGGTATATTGAAGCTAAAAAATTTCAGCCAGATTCAGATCAAATTAATTACAATTTGGCCAACGCGTATTATAAACAAGGTCGCTATAAGGAGGCCAGCATTATTTACAATAAGTTAATTGATGATAAAAATAGCAAACTTGATAAAGCAACCCTTTATTATAATTTAGGAACAGCCAAATTTAGGCAGCACGCCCTTTTTGCGAGTTTTGATGCTTTCAAGGCAGCGTTATTACTTAATGAAAAGGACGAAAAAACAAGACAAAATTTTTTATTTGTTTTTGGGCAATATATGAAAATGACGGGAAAGGGACCTACAGGTAAACCGGTCAAAGAAAGTCCTAGGGAAGGAACTAAGCAAATAAAAAATGGCCCTCCTAATGGCGGTGGAACGCCTACTGATCCTTCTCCTGGTCCATACCAGGTGTCGGATAAGGAAATGGATCATTTGTTGAGTCTTTCTAAAATTCATGAGCGTGTACCTAAGGGTACTAAGAGTATAAAAGGGAAAGTTAAGGTAGCTAAGCCAGTAGGCGAAGATTATTAATATTATTTAACTGTTTTAATTATATACAATGTTTTATAGGGTTAGGTTAAATTTATTTATCACCATTATAATCTGTGTGCTGTTTAGCTCGCAGGCTATGGCTTTCCCATTTAAAACTGATACAAATAAAACTCAAACTGCAGCTAGTGGTAATGTATTTATTAAAGCAGTAACATCAAAAAACAATGTATTTGTTGGCGAACCTTTTGTAGTTAAATATCAGTTTTATTACGTTTCATTTATGCAAATTCCGGATAACAATTTTACCGCAAATTTTGCAAATTGTTTTCAGGAGGACTTAAATACTAATCACGAAGCACATGAAGAGATAATTAACGGGATAAAATATACAGTAGTAGTATTGAAACAATATTTGGTGATTGCGAAAAATCATGGGATGGTTGAAATACCTAAAATTAGAGTACAATTAAAAACAAGTTTTTTAGATACCACTGCCTTTTTTCCTGTTGAAAAAACTATTCTTAAAAGTTATTTCTCAAATAATAATTCAATAATAGTAAAGCCTTTGCCAGTAAATGCTGATACTGCCTTATTTTGCGGAGCTATTGGCAATTTTAAAATTTCGGGGAGCTATCATACGATAAAGAAGAATAAAAACATGTTGTTTTTTCAATTGTTTATTGATGGTACCGGATATACAAAAAGTACATTAATAACA
Organism: uncultured Mucilaginibacter sp.; assembly: GCA_903927645.1. Classification (GTDB taxonomy): domain Bacteria; phylum Bacteroidota; class Bacteroidia; order Sphingobacteriales; family Sphingobacteriaceae; genus Mucilaginibacter. Next base: position 19,945 of record CAIYNX010000138.1, on the reverse strand, counting down.
AATCCACCCTTTCCTCAAGGCCTTGAAGTATATAATGTAAATACCATACCGCATGATACAATTACCCCTGATGGTATAAAAACTCATTTAGAATACTCATTCCAGTTAGTTGCAAACTATAAAGGTAAATACACAGTTCCGGGTGTTTCATTTACTGTATTCAATTTAGACAAGGGTAAATATGAAAAATTTAATTCGGGCAATTTTGTTTGGGATGTTGAAAATGGGCCAACCTTAGCTTCGCAAACTAAAATAGTACCGCTTAAAGCCAACGATTTCTTTACGAAAGATACCCTGGTTAACAATGCGAAACAGTTTTTTTATGCCTCCTTTTTATTTAAATTTTTATTATTAATAGGGTTCCTGTTGTTGGTATATATTTATCAAATGGCGTTTTTCAATAAATTATTTTTGAAATACATTGAATTAATAAAACTAAAAATAAATAAATACGAAACCATTAAAAGCATAAATAAATTGATAATTGATAGTTCGAGTTTGGAAAACGATGAATTTTGGAAAAGTTTAAACCGAATTTTCTTTACCTATTTTAGAAAAGAAGCCAAAATTGACGACACGACAGTATCTGATTTATCAATTAATTTGCATCAATATTCAGATCGTTTGCCTGAAGGAGTATATATACAGATTGATCAGTTTTTATTCAATTTACAGTCGGTACGGTTCAATGCTTTGCCCTTAACTGCTATTGATAAGGTAAAAAGTTGCGATCAGTTAATAAAAATTGTAAACGCTATTGATAGTAACTGGCATGAATAAAATTATTTTAACATTTTTTTTGATATTGCTAGGCTTTTCCTTAAGGGCGCAGGAGCTTAATAAAGATATTATAAACCAGTTTGAAGCCAGTAATAAAGATTTAGTTAACAACAATTTTGAACGCGCCTTAACAGGTTACCAAGCCATTGAAAAAGAAGGCATAGTTTCACAAGGATTGTATACTAATATTGGTACAACTTATTTTAAACTTAACCATTTGGGCAAATCCCTTTTATATTTTGAAAAGGGAATTTTGATAGCCCCTTTGGATACTGAACTTAATTTTAACAAAAATAAGGTTTTAGATAAATTAGATAAAACTGTTAGCATCAATAATTTAACAATAGATAACAAGCGAACTGTATTTTTAAATATTGCAAATATTTTAAGCATAACCTTAATTGTATTAATGGTTTTAAGTTGCCTTCTATATTTCATTTACTTTAAATTTCAATTACCTACCAATAAATTATTAAACAGTACATTTTTTAAATTTGTATTCACTGTTTCTTTTATTTTAATATTAATATCACTTGTTATAGTTAAAACCTATCAGTCAAAAACTTATGGTGTAAATACCGCTAATTTGACAAACTTGAACCTTGGTCCGAGTCCGTATTCAAAGGTAATAGATAGCCTTAGTGAAGGGTATAAGGCAGAGGTGATAAAAAAGTACGATAATTGGTTTGAAATAAAGGATGCTCAAGGGCGCATAGGTTGGGTAAATAGCAAAGAATTTGAAGAAATTAAATAGTTCTAATTCAAAAGCTTCTAATCTTCAGAATGGTAATAGGTTATTAAATAATACCATTGCGTACAGCAAACGCAATTAATTGGGCTACATTGTTTGTATTGGTTTTACGGATGATATTTTGCCTGTGGTTTGATACCGTGTTTTCACTAATACATAATTTATCGGCCAACATTTTACTGCTTAAGCCATCAGCCATATACTTTAAAATGTTCTTTTCCTGTTTGGTCAATAATTTATCTTCCTCAAAAGGATAAAAACAGACCTTTTCAACCAAGCCGGTTACCCCTGTAAGTTTATTGGTTTTTTCAACCATATAATTAATTACATTATTGGAATTATATCCATCAATTTTTATCAGCATTTTCAAACCAATAATTGGTAAACTACTATTTGCAGAAGTTATGTAGCTGGTTTTAAGCAATAAATTACTCCATTCGCCATCCTTGTTTTTTAGCTGGGTGTTAAACATAAAGGTCATGAGTTTATGTAATGCCTGTGGCTCCTGGTTTAAAAAGGCTAAGTTTTTAGGGAAAATAACATCATTAAAAACCTTGTAATACTCTTTCTGAAATAGTTGATCAAAAAAATTTGGCCCCCCTTCCAATATTTCTTTTGCTTCATATCCTAGCAGTCTTTTTATACCAATACTGCAATACAAATATTTTCGTTTGGTGTAATCAATCATTAAAAATGCAGGAGAAACAGCATTATCGATTTGAGCTATTTTTTGAAAATCCTTGTAAATTTGCTGAATGCCAAAAATGTCTATATTCTCATAATCTTCCCACTTTTTTGCTAAAAAGTTATTGTAACTTGTAGGGATGCTTGAGGCGGTTTTCATAAATTTTACAATTAACTATAGCTAAAAATTCAATATCTTTCTTTTAAATTATTTTGTGTAAAATTTGAGATACAAACATAAGCCTGTTTTATATTCAAAAATTGCTTATATTTGTTGTAATAATTTTTAAAAATACAAAATCTATTTTAAACAATAGTGGTTTTATACTATTTTTTAAAAACATGATTGAGATTACTTTAGTCATTGGATAAATTAGCTATTAGACAATGGATTAATAGATATATTATCAATTAAATATTATGAAAAACATCAATAAACTTTTATTTTTCTTTATTGCTATTTTAATTGGAAAAAATAGTTTGGCACAAGCTCCTGTCATCAACTATCCTACTCCTCAAACTTATACTGTTAATGCAGCTATTACTCCATTAACTCCAAGTAGTAGTGGTGTTGCGCAGCCTGCATTTAGTGGTAATCCAATAACTATTGGCTCCTACGAGTTCAATAATCCAATGGGAGTTGCAGTTGATGCCAATGGAAATGTATTTGTTGCTGATGCTGGAAACAACGCGGTAAAACGAATTTCGGCCTCTGGTGGTAGCCCTATAAGCGGTGGTTCCGGATTTAATACACCTATGGGTGTAGCGGTTGATGCTGCCGGAAATGTGTACGTTGCCGATCAGGGTAATAAGCAAATTAAAAAGATACCTGCTACCGGTGGTAAACCAATTGTTGTAGCATCAGGTTTCTTGTATTTATATGGAATTGCAGTAGATGCCGCCGGAAATATTTATGTAACCGATGATGGAAATAATACTGTTAAAAAGATACCGGCAGCTGGTGGAAAGCCTATTACTATAGGTAATAATTTTAAGGCGCCTACAGGTATTGCAGTGGATGCTGCAGGTAATGTTTATGTTGCTGATGCCGGAAATAATGCAATAAAGAAAATTCCTGCAAAGGGAGGTTTAGCTTTTTCAATAGGCTATGGTTTTAATGGCCCTACTGGTGTTGCGCTTGATAAAGCCGGAAATATTTATGTTGCTGATTATAGAAACAATGCTGTTAAAAGATTGCCTTATGGTGGTGGCAGCCCGGTTATTATTGGTTCGGGTTTTAGTAACCCAAGTGGTGTAACTGTTGATGCTAGTGGTAATATTTATGTATCCGATGCCGGTAACAACGCAGTAAAGGAAATTCTGGCCGGTGGTGGAACACCTATAAGTGTTTACTCTTTCAATCAGCCAACCGGAGTAGCAGTTGATAACGTTGGAGATGTATACATCACTGATTTTGGTAACAATGCTATAAAACAAATTCCAGCCGCTGGTGGAAGTGCCAATGTTATTTTGAATGGTATATCAGGACCATCGGGCATTGCGGTTGATACTTTCAAAAACATTTACATTACCGACGTTATTTCAAATACAGTTAAAAAAATCCCTGCTGGTGGTGGTGCTCCTGTTACCTTAGGTTCGGGTTTCAACAACCCAACTGGTGTAGCAGTTGATTTAGCAGGAAATGTTTACGTGGCTGATTATGGAAACAATGCGATAAAGAAAATTCCTGCTGGCGGTGGCGATCCTATAACTATCTCATCAGGTTTTAACAATCCTCGCGGGGTAGCAGTTGATTCAAAAGGGAATATATACGTAGCAGATTTTGGTAATAATGTTGTTAAAAAAATCCCTGCCAGTGGCGGTGAACCAATCATTATAGATTCTGAGTTCCTTTACCCTTACGGCGTTACTGTTGATGCAATTGGTAATGTATATATAGCTGATGCAGGCAATAATGCAATAAAACTATTATCTGTTGATGGGGGAGATCCAATTAGCCTTGGTACCGGTTTTAATAACCCAACTGGTATTGCCGTTGATTTATCAGGCAACATTATTATTGCTGATAATGGCAATAACTTAATTAAATCAATCAAACCGGTTGGAGGCTTTGTTATTAGCCCTGCCTTACCTGTAGGACTAACCTTTAACCCAACAACAGGTATAATTACTGGTACACCTACATCGGTAACAAAATCTGCAACATATACTGTTACTGCCTATAATACAGAAGGCAGCAGCACTATGAACATTGACATAGAAGTAACTCCGGCTAAATAATAAATAGCATTTAGCTTTTAAGGTTAATAATTATATAAAATAAAACCCCATTTGGATTTTCCAAATGGGGTTTTATTTTGAATATTATTCTTATTAAATGAATGAAAATTAAGTGCTTTTTATGCTAAAAAGCTTAAATAATTTACCTGCTTTTCATTTACCTATTTATATTTTGTTTCATCTGTTGTTTTAACGTCTGGTACTAAATTAAAGGGTACTACTATTTTAAAGCTGATATTCCTGCCCATGTTAAAAATACCTGGTTGTGTGCCAGCTGGTACAGTAGCATTGTCAAAATATTTAAGCCGACTCATATTTGATTGATAATTTACATTACCCAGATTAGTACCTTCAATAAATAATTCCAATAACTTTCTGCCATCTTTATTTATTAAGTTACCCCCTATACCAGCGCTAAGCAGGCTATAGCCGGCCGTATAAGTTTCTGTACCATAGGCAGCAAAAAAGCGGTTTTGTTGGGCAAAATAATCAAAGCCAATAAAAGCATATAAATTATCAAAGCTCTTTATCTTTTTCTTTGAGGTAAGCCTTAATTCAGAATGGGTATGTAAGGGTGGAATAAATGGTAAATATTTAAGACTATCAGCAACTTTACCCCCATTTCCTAAATTTTGTCCATAGGTAAGGGTAGCTTCATTTTCAAAATGTAACCAACTTACCGGGTGAAAATCAATTCCTGCCTCTCCCCCATTTAATCGAGCCTTACTTTGGGTATATGTAAATTCATTATAAAGTGGGTATGATGAATTATGAGCTGGTGACCCATCAGCGTTGAGAACTTGTTGCTGAAAAATATAATTTTGAATATTATTGTTAAAAACGCCCAAGCTGATCGCAACTTTTGGTAAGGTTAACAATAATCCCAAATCTTGCTGTAAACTAAATTCAGGCTTAAAACTGCTGTTTCCCAAATGGTAAATTTGTGAACCCGGATCTGGCCCATTTGCAGATAATTCCGAGATACTGGGTGCTCTAAATCCCCTCGCAATATTCAATTTCATCAAAAACTCTTTCGAGAAATTGTACGACCCTCCAAAGCTCCCACTATAGCCTGTAAAGCCTTTATTCAACTCAGCAAATTGTTGTTCAACATTAGGCGTGGTTTTGGGGTTTGCCCCTTTATATAAAACTGGGTAATAGTTATTTGTTGTATCCAAATAAGCTGCTTCGCCGGTAAAACTCCTTGAATCAAATCTTAAGCCACCAGAAAGGTCTAATTTTCCGAATGATTTTTTAATCACAAAAAATGGGCCTATATCAAATTGATGATAAGCGGGTATAGGAAATGCCGTACTGTTACCAAGTGTGTTATTTTGGTACATTCCGTTAAGTCCTGCAGTTGCTTCATAATCATTGGCAAAGGTTATATTATATTTCAAATCGTAAGTAAAGGTAGTAAGCTGTAAATTTAGACCTGCAATATCTGGATTGGTTGGATGTGTATACTCTCTTCTATGGCTGTATTGGTAACCTAAATTAACCAATAAATTGCCATTACCTATTACAAAACTACTGTTATCATAGATCCTAAAAAGTTGGACATGTTGATGTAAAGTTGGAATACTGTATGAATTCAATTCACTTTCAGGAACTGTAACTCTATATGAATCTGAATCGGTAATTTGTTTGGAAAATTTTCTGGTTTGAGGGTCTCGAGAACCATCTGGAATAGCTTGTTGATCATCAAATACTGAGGCGTTTAAATAAGAATAGCCCCATGTTTTATTTATCCCAACCATTGCTCGAAAATCTTTCTCATCAAAATTTGTAGCAAAAACCCTCCCATCGTGCTGATTTTGATAGTCTTTAGCAATTTTATATGAAATAATTGTTCCCCAAACCAATCCTTCTTTATTTCCTTGTAATCTTAATGATTCATTCAAAAGGTTGTTGTTGGTGCCATAAATACTTGTGAATGATCCGAGCGATTTTCCAGGCGGCACAGGTGCAGGAGTAATTAAATTGACAACACCACCAATAGCATCAGAACCATAGCTTAAACTTGCCGGACCTTTAATTATTTCTACCCTGTCAATTGAGTTTTGGTCTACTTCAATACCATGCTCATCACCCCATTGTTGGCCTTCTTGCCGTATTCCATCAACAGAGGTTACTACCCTATTATATCCCAAACCATGTATAAATGGTTTCGAAATATTAGGCCCAGTAGTAACTGCACTAACCCCCGGTAAATTTGCTATTTCGTCTATCACGTTTCCGGAAGCAGAATGCTCGTCAATAAAAGTCTTACTTACTGCTGTCATTGGTACCGGGTCTCGCTTCAATTCTGTAGCTTTACTTACCCCGGTTATAATTATTTCACTGGTTTCAATAGATGATTCTGATAGTTGAATATTAAATACAGAAGTTTTTGTAAAATCTAATTTTTGATTAAATGTACCATAACCAATATAGCTAACCTGTACAAGGAAGGTGCCTTTTGGTAAGTTAGTTAATAAAAAATAACCATTTATGTCTGTAGTGGTACCAACCTTCAGATCGGGAATATTTATGGAGGCCCCAATAATTGGTTTGCCATCTGCCTTGTCTGTTACTACTCCTGATAGCGTGCCGATTTTATCAATGTTGGCATTGTTACCATAGGCTACCAAGGTCGAGATAAAAACCAATAAAAGGGATAATATATAATTTTGAATAACGATTTTCATATAGGGGATGTAATCATGTAACAAACGAAATTTTATTAAATTCCGCATAGTTTAAAATGATTTTTATGTAAAGCTTTTTTATTTTGGCAATCTGAGTTTTTGCATAAATTAAAAAAGAAGACCTTGCCAGATAATCTTATTATGCAAAATAACAATAAGGCGGTGCTCTACCACTTGAATAAATTTGAGAGGAATTACAGAAACTGTTATTTAAATCTTTATATAGGATGATAAACCCTTTTAATATGGGGCGATTGTTTTTTTTATTTAAAGCCATATAATGATGACACATTACATCGCAGGTGGTACATTTTTCTTTTAATGTTTGTTTCCCAAAATAATTAGAAAAGGAATTTTTTTGGGTTAATTTATCCCTTATTATTTTGTGGTTATGTAAAGATAGCATTAGTTGACCTGCTAAAAAGCAAATCAATAATATTCGGGAATTTAAAATGTAAATTTTATTAAATTTCAAACCTTTGAGCCTTTACACTAAACTTAATTACAAAGGTAAAAAATAAAACACTGAAAAGAGTAACCTTTGTCACTATTGGTGTAGCCCAGAAAGAAGTAAAAGAACTTATTTTTGGTAAATTAATAAAAAAAACAAATCAAAAATGTAGCCTAGCTAAACCGAATAATTGTTTTTAATCCTTCACTATTATTTAGGTTAGCCTTAATCTTGTCAATTCGTATGGCAACAAAATTCTTAAATAATTCATTTGGTTCGGGCGTAGTTGTTAGAAGCTTCATTTTATAATTTAGCACTAAAGCTTCTAATGTTTTGATAAAGCCCCAAGGTAGTCCCCACCAACCAAGTAAACTTGATTTAATCATAGCTTCATCATGCATTTTATTTAAACAATTTGGGCAAGCAATTTTCAATGTTTTTTTATAATCGGTAAAAAGCAGAAAACTCACAGTGGTAGCGGTTAGGGAAGCATTTATTTTATTTGTTACCGAGTTACAAACCGGACAAGGACAGCTTCTAAGTATTTCACAATAGGTATCCAAATCTTTGTCCTCAATATCGGATTTTAAAAAGCTTAAGTTTTTATTTGTTATGCTATTATTTTTATTAGGAGTAGCTGTTTGGCCAAAATTTAATTCACGCTCTTTATTAACATGATCAGCAGCATCTTTACCCTTAACGATTTTATTTTCATCAGATATCTGCACAGGATATTTATTATCCTCGACAACCGGGGTTTTCATATTATTTTAGTTTAAATTAGTTTATAATTAATAGGGTAAGTTGTTGAAAACTAGACTCCCTAAGGGGAGAGCTAATATACAAATACAAATTAAAAAAACAATTTTTCTTGCATTTGTATAAGCGCTTATATAAATTGCAACATGAATTTATATCAAAATTTAGGTTTCTTGGTATTGGGTAGCAGATTGAGGCGTTTAAGCGAGAGTTTTATTGCTGAAGTTAACAAGAGTTATCAAAATAAAGGAATTGAATTTGATGCCAGCTGGTTTCCGGTTTTTTATCTGCTAAACAAAAATGGACAGCTTTCAATTAAAGAGTTAAGCATACAAACTGAGGTTTCACATCCGGCGGCCAGTCAACTCATTAAAAATTTGAAGGCCAAAAAATTGGTTATAAGTGCACCATGTGAGGATGATGGACGAAAACAATTGATACAACTTACCAGGCTGGGTAAACAATTACTAAAAGAAATTTTACCAATTTGGGATGCCATATTAAAGGCAATGGATGAGTTGGTAGACGAAAACCCTAAATGTAAACCATTAATAGAGGCAATAAGTTTATTAGAAAATGGATTTAAAGATAAAAGCCTATCAGAGCGGATAAGTATTCAATTATTAAAAACCAATGTAAATGCATAATGAATTTAATTATGGGGTTTCCCATTTAAGTATTGGGACTTGTTTGGATATTGCCAGTGGTAAAACCAAAGGTATTATTAATGTGGAGGCAACAAAAAGAGTGGAGTTATCATGGTTGGCAATTAAAGAAATTGTACACTCAAATATTCCTGTTTATGGTATCAATACTGGTTTTGGTCCATTATGTGAAACAAGAATATCAGAGTCTGATACGTCTGTTTTGCAAAATAATTTACTTAAAAGTCATAGTGTAGGCGTAGGCAAGCCAATACCTATTGAAATAGCCAAACTCATGCTTATTTGCAAGGTTCATGCTCTTTCGCAAGGATTTTCCGGAATTTCATTAGATACACTCAACAGAATAATTTGGCATATTGATAATAACATTATCCCGGTGGTACCTGAAAAAGGATCGGTAGGGGCATCTGGAGATTTAGCACCACTCGCTCATTTATTTTTACCACTAATTGGGTTTGGACAAGTTTATGAAAATGGTGTAATAAAGCCAACACCCGAAGTTTTAATTAAACATAATTTACCTCCTTTAATTTTAGGTCCTAAAGAAGGTCTTGCCCTCATTAACGGAACACAATTTATACTTGCATTTGCTGTAAAAGGTGTGCAACAGCTTGATAATGCTTTAAATCATGCCGATATTATTGGTGCCTTATCATTAGAAGGTTTGATGGGTTCAATAAAACCATTTGATGAACGCTTACATGCTTTAAGGCCTTATAAAGGAACAAAGCTTGTAGCAAAACGGCTCTATACCTTGCTAAACAATTCTGAAATAGGCTCATCACATATAGATTGCGATAGGGTACAGGACCCATATTCGTTGCGGTGTATGCCTCAGGTACACGGCGCGTCAAGAAATGCCTGGTTACATCTAAAAGAAATAACAGAAATTGAATTAAATTCAGTAACCGATAACCCCATAGTTTTTAATGCGGAGGATACCATTAGCGGTGGTAATTTCCACGGTCAACCATTGGCAATACCTCTGGATTATGCAACAATAGCCGCTGCCGAATTGGGAAACATTGCCGACCGCAGATGTTTTTTGATGAGCGAAGGTAGATACGGATTGCCTAAATTATTAACAATTAACCCAGGTTTGCATTCTGGTTTAATGATACCACAATACACTACAGCAGCTTTGGTTACTGAAAATAAAACGCTCTGTTTTCCTGCAAGTGCCGATAGTGTACCAACCTCATTAGGGCAAGAAGATCATGTTTCGATGGGATCAATAAGCGGGCGCAAATTGCACCAGGTTATTGAGAATTTAGAATATATACAAGCAATTGAACTACTTTATGCAAGCCAGGCCATTGATTTCAGAAGACCATTAAAATCAACACCAATTTTAGAGGCTTGCCATGAAGTAATTCGAAGCAGGGTGCCCTTTATAAAAGAGGACCGTGTTTTTTCTGACGATATAAACAAATTACACGAATTAATTAAATCAGGATTATTGCTTTCAACCTTTGAAAAAGAAGCATTAAAACATAAAATAAATTTAAAAAATGACGAGTTCGGAATTTATTAAAACTTACGCCAACCACCCGGTATATAAAGCACCGCGTGGTAATCAATTACATGCCAAAAGCTGGCAAACAGAAGCAGCCTTGCGTATGCTATTAAACAATTTGGATGGCGAGGTAGCCGAAAACCCTGATGAATTAGTTGTTTATGGTGGAATTGGTCAAGCGGCTCGCAACCAATCATCATTAAAAAAGATCATCGAAATATTACTCGAATTAGATGAATTTCACTCCTTGTTGGTACAATCGGGTAAGCCGGTTGGTATAATCCGAAGTCATCCACAAGCACCTAGGGTTCTTATCGCTAACAGTAACCTAGTACCAGCATGGGCAAATTGGGACCATTTTAACGAACTTCGCTCCAAAGGATTAATGATGTATGGCCAAATGACGGCCGGTAGCTGGATTTATATTGGCACCCAAGGTATTTTACAAGGCACTTATGAAACTTTTGTAGAATGCGGCAAGCAACATTTTAACAACAACCTACAAGGGAAACTAATAGTTAGTGCAGGTTTAGGTGGTATGGGTGGTGCGCAACCACTAGCGGCAGCAATGGCTGGCGCAGTATTTTTAGGAGCGGATGTTGACGCTTTAAGGATACAAAAACGGGTTGATAACAATTATATCGACAAGATGACGTACTCCTATGAACAAGCCATTGTATGGGTAAATGAAGCGGTAGTTAAAGGCGAGGCTATTTCTATTGGTTTAGTGAGCGATGCAGGCGATTTATTGGAGCGGTTACTATCCGATAACTTGATTCCGGATATTTTAACAGATCAAACCTCTGCCCACGACCCGTTAAATGGATATGTACCCAATGGTTTAACCTTGCTACAGGCAAATGAAATGAGATTGAATAATCCTGAAGAATATAAAAGACTTTCATTTATTAGCATGGCAAGGCATGTTGGCCTGATGCTTTCGTTGAAGAAAAGAGGCTCGATTACTTTCGACTATGGTAACAATCTCAGGGAGTTTGCCAAACAAGGAGGGGAGGAGCATGCTTATGATTTCCCTGGCTTTACTCCTGCATATATACGTCCGTTATTTTGTGAAGGAAAGGGGCCTTTTAGATGGGTAGCACTATCCGGCGACCCAGAAGATATATTTACAACAGATAAAGCGTTAATGGAGGCATTTCCGGAAAATAAGCCCTTAATAAATTGGCTAAAAAAAGCGCAAGAAAAAATAACATTTCAAGGATTACCTGCACGAATTTGTTGGTTAGGTATGGGTGAGCGTGAAAAGGCCGGATTATTATTCAATAATTTGGTTAAAACAGGTAAAGTAAAAGGGCCGATTGTAATAGGTCGCGATCATTTGGATTGCGGTTCTGTTGCTTCACCAAATAGAGAAACAGAGGCGATGCTAGATGGCTCAGATGCGGTTTCAGATTGGCCACTACTCAATTTGATGGCAAATACTGCTGGTGGAGCTACATGGGTTTCGTTTCATCATGGCGGAGGTGTTGGCATAGGTTTTTCACAACATGCTGGAATGGTTGTTTTGGCCGATGGTACCGAAAGAGCGAATGACTGTTTAAAACGAGTATTACATAATGACCCTGCCATGGGTATTTTTAGACATACTGATGCGGGCTATGATAAGGCTAATGAATGGGCCCAAAAATTTGATTTAAAAATATGGTAATTAAATACAGAAATCAAGTATTACTCAATACCTGATTTCTGTATATAGGTTATTAAAAAGTATATTTTAAACCTAAACCCGGTGAAATATCAAAAAATGGTCCTGATGTTAATTCAATTCTTGGATTTAAATCCAAGCTAACAGCAATTGGCGATTGTGGAATCAAAAACTCAAACCCAACAACGCCATCAGCACCTAAAAGCAAATTGCTTTTAACAAACAATTGATCATTTCCGCTAAATGTATGATATTCCCCATTGCCCGTACCGCCAAGGTGCGCGCCTGCCCCATAGTAAAATCGTAGGCCATTTACTTCAAAGGCGTTTGAATGTATTTCGTACAAACCAGTTATTACCACACCATGGTTTCTGAAGCCAAAAATTCCCTCTAAATCCACATTTGGTTTATAATTATATTTAAACGAGAATCCGTTTTCATAACCTCCAAACTTTAAACCAGCGGCAAAATCATAACTCTGAGCTTCTAGTTTTAAGGTAAATAATAGTGCTATTACGCCAATAAAACAGCTAATTATTGTTTTTTTCATATAGTATAGTTAAACTTTTAAAACGGCAAAATTACGTTTTTATGCTATTGGCTCGAAATTTTTATACCTAAATATTCATCCGCTAATATTTAACTTGGTTAAAAAAACAACCATTTAACTATTGAAGCAAAATAGCTTAAATTAGTCGGAAAATTTGGTCAACATGCTAAACAATATAAAACAACCTTCAAATAATTTTATTTTTCATTTATTACGTGTTTTAGTATTGATTTTACTATTTCAGATCGCAAAATCTCAGGACAATATACCTACTGCCTCTAGTCCGAAATACAAAAAAGGTATGGTGGTGTGTGCAACTCCTTATGCCGCTCAAGTTGGACTTGATATTTTAAAAAAAGGAGGTAATGTAATTGATGCGGCAGTAGCTGTACAATTTGCATTACAGGTAACACATCCGGAAGCAGGTAATATTGGTGGAGGTGGATTAATGGTTTACAGAGCAGCAAACGGCACCACTAAAACACTCGACTTTAGAGAAAAAGCACCGGCCAATTCAAATGCAAATATGTACCTTGATAGTACAGGAAAGGTGATTCCTGATTTAAGCCTAAATACCCGTAAGGCATCAGGTGTGCCTGGTTCGGTTGATGGAATGGCAACTGCCCATAAAAAGTTAGGTAGTCTTAAATGGGCCGAATTAATTCAACCGGCAATTGATTTAGCACGTAAGGGCTTTAAAATCTCGAAAAGATTGGCAAATGATTTAAACAGAACCAAATCAGACTTTGTAAAAAATAATCAGCAAAACGCCTATTTAATAAATGAAAATGGCTGGAAAGAAGGCGATTTGTTAGTGCAAGAAGACCTTGCCAAAACACTTGAACTGATAAGGGATAAAGGCAGAGATGGTTTTTATTCGGGCCCGGTGGCCAATTTAATTGTTAAAGAAATGAAAAGTGGTAATGGAATAATAACAAATGCTGATTTGGAGAATTATCATTCAGTTTGGCGCAATGCAATTACCGGCGATTATAAAAAATATCATATTATTACCATGCCACCACCATCAAGCGGTGGAGTTGCCTTATTGCAATTACTACAATCTGTAAAAAAATACCCGCTTATTAAATGGGGTTTTAATTCAGATTCAACAGTACAGGTTATGGTAGAAGCTGAACGGAGGGTATATGCCGACCGTTCGAAATATCTTGGCGATCCGGATTTTTTTAAAGTGCCTGTTGATAGTCTCATCAATCCTCAGTATAACCAAAAGCGGATGGAAAACTTTGATTGGAATGCAGCGACGTTGAGTTCGGCCATTTTACCGGGTATCGTTGCCGGATATGAGAGCGACCAAACCACACATTACTCTATTGTTGATGGTGAAGGCAACGCTGTATCAATTACCACCACGCTAAATGATACATTTGGTTCAAAAGTTTTTGTAGGCGGTGCAGGATTTTTATTGAATGATGAAATGGACGATTTTAGTATTAAACCAGGAGTTCCTAACATGTATGGTTTGGTTGGAGGTAAGGCAAACAGCATAGAACCCGGCAAACGGATGCTCTCATCCATGACACCTACCATAGTTGAAAAGGATGGTAAGCTTTTTATGGTGGTAGGTACTCCGGGTGGTTCAACCATAATTACCTCTGTTTTTCAAACAATTTTAAATGTTATTGAATTTAACTTTGATATGCAACAAGCAGTTGATGCCAAAAAGTTTCATCACCAATGGCTTCCTGATGTTGTAACAATTGAAAAAGGAGCTTTACAAGAAAATTGTAAAAATATATTGATTTCCAAAGGCTATAAATTAGTGGAAAAAGGTGCCATAGGAAGAGTTGATGCTATTTTAATTACCAATGATGGTTATTATCAGGGAGGGGCAGACCCCAGAGGTGATGATACCAAATTAGGATGGTAAAGGTGTAAAGTTAGTTTGTTTTTGGTATTATAAATGGTTGTTTAAAATACTTTAAACTTGCAAATTAAAATGAAATTTTCAATAGCTTTTATATGAAAAATGCATCGTATCAATGAAAAAAAATGTAAAACATCAGGAAACGATAGATTATTTTTTAAAGATAGTATGGCAAACGGTTGCTAACAGGTATAATCAATTGGTGGCCGAGTTTGGTATTACCCAATCAATAGGCTACCTGTTAATTAATATAGATGAAAATGAAGGCACTACCGTATCGCAAGCAGCAGCACTATTGGGATTAAAATCTACAAGTCTTTCCAGGATGTTGAGGCAATTGGAAAAAATGGGTTTAATTTATAGAGAATTAAATGAGGGAGATAAACGTTCAGTAAAAATATATCTAACACCATTAGGTAAAGAGAAACGTTCATTGGCAAGAGGCTTAGTTAGGGAGTTTAATAATTATTTAAACAGCCATATAAGCGATAATGAGAAGGAATATTTAATAAAAACACTAAAAAGAATAAACCAGTTAACGCTTAATTTTAAACCCGAAAATCATTGATCTATTCTCAAGGTTTTGTTTGAACCATGGTTTATTGATTGGTTTTTCCCACTCCATTTTTGAATTTTATCAATTAGTAGTTTTTATTAAACAACTAAAGGGTATATAATAAATAATTAGTAAAGCGCTAAAAAAGCCTATCCTTCTTCTTTAAATAGTATTGATAATTATAGAGGTGATTTTTTTAGTTATTTCTGGGTTTGATTAAGCAGTAAATACCTGATTTTATAGAAAAATAAATGTTAAAATTTGTTAATGCACTGTTTTTGAGTTTTAAAAGAATAAATTTGCCTTTTAAAAGGTGGTTAACGGTTTTGATACAATAAAGGAACATTTAAGTTGTTATAAAATAGCTAAAATTAAGGCTATTAAAATATGACTAAGAGCAAGCAAAAAGGAATGCAAAGAATAGTTTTATTATTGTTGTTTTCAATAATCCTTTTGGCGTGTAATAAAAATAACGATGTAGTAGCTCAAGTAAAGGCACAAGCAATTGTTGATGATAACATTATAGATCAATATTTATCAAAACATAACTTGACAGCTACTAAAATTGATACTACTGGGGTGCGCTATATAATTAATACTCC
The DNA here is from genome assembly GCA_903927645.1 of uncultured Mucilaginibacter sp. GTDB lineage: Bacteria > Bacteroidota > Bacteroidia > Sphingobacteriales > Sphingobacteriaceae > Mucilaginibacter. The sequence continues at coordinate 4,146 of CAIYNX010000138.1, read as the reverse complement.
GGGAAATATCAATTCATTGTATACCAGTTCAACTAGTATTACCGTAGGGTATTCTGGGGTTTTACTTTCAACCGGACAAACTTTTGTACAAACAGGGAATATACATCCTTCTTTTATACTAGGGCAAGTTATAAGAGGGTGGCAATTGGGCATTCCTAAAGTTACTCAAGGCGGTACTATTACCCTTTTTGTACCTTCGCGTCAGGCATATGGTCCTTACGCACAAAGTGATTATAATTTACCCGCTAATGCAGTTTTAATTTTTACAATTACTGTATATAAGGTAACTAATTAATGTTAATAGCATATACAAACAACTCGAAATAAAGTATGGTTTAATACCATAAAACAAATATATCAAATGAAACAAACAATTTTTACGCTCCTAATTATCAGTACTTTTGGGTTTATGTCGTGCCGGAAAGATCAATTGCAGCAAACCATAAAACAATATGATAGCGTACAAATAAAAAATTACATGGTTGCCAATAATTTGACTGGTTTTTCAAAAGATCTTGCAGGGGGTGATACCAGTGGAATATATTATAAAATTATTAATAAAGGTTCTGGAGACACTTTAAAATATTCATCTTTAATTCCTTTGGTTTTTTCGTACCAAACCTTAGATGGTACTTATACAAATACCGACACCATAAAAAACCATTTATATGATTATTTAGGGCATGTACAAGTAGATGGTTTAACACTTGGTCTTCAAACAGCTATTATAAATGATTTAAAGTTTAGCGGAGGATCGATGAGGGTAATTATTCCGTCACGCCTTGCTTATGGCCATAGTGGTAGTGGCTCGGGTAGTAGCACCGTTTCAAACAACCGGATTACAGGAAACCAAAGCCTTGATTTTTATGTCAGCATTCCAAAAATCGAACCTACTCCTTATGATCCTGTAAATCATATCAGGACTTTAACAACCAATACTTATGATACTTTGTCAATTCATAAATATTTAGCTGATAGTACTACATTAAAGGGATATACCAAGGTGGAGAGTATTACTGATATTCCAGGCTCGCTGGGGCCTAAAAATTATTATTGGTATAAAATCACTTCAGCGGGTACTGGAACATATTATTTAACTGATCGGACGTCCATAGCGGTTAACTATACAGCTATGCTTTTAAATGGAACAGTTTTCGACTCGAATACGGCTACCGGGGGAACATCATTTTATATTGGTAATTTAACTCAAGGAGTTAAGGAGGCATTTGAACTTACGGATAATAGCGGTAATAGTTTAGTAAAGCTTAATACTAAAATATCAATTATAGTGCCATCTAATTTGGCTTACAAACTTGGAGGTACAACCGGTGTTCCAGCATTTAGTGCCTTGCGCTTTGATTTTTATATAGTTTCAATTACTCAATAATTAGGTTGATAAGGCCTCTTTAAAAACTTTTAGGCACCGATCTCGGGCAAAAGCATGATCAATAATGGGTTTTGGATATTTGCTAAAATCAGCATATTCCGGAACCCATTTTTTTATGTAAACTAAATCAGGATCAAATTTTAAAAGTTGAGAAGTTGGGTTAAATATCCTGAAATAGGGTGCGGCATCGGTTCCGCAACCAGCTGTCCATTGCCAACCACCTATATTGCTTGATAATTCATAGTCGAGTAATTTTTCGGCAAAATAACGCTCGCCCCAACGCCAATCAATTAATAGGTCTTTTGTTAAGAAACTGGCTACAACCATTCGCACCCTATTGTGCATATAACCTGTTGCGTTTAATTCACGCATACCGGCGTCCACCAACGGATACCCTGTTTCGCCTTCGCACCAGGCCTTAAACTGCGATTCATTGTTTTCCCATTTTATTAAATCGTACGCAGGTTTAAAAGCTTGATTTTGAGTATACGGGAAATGATATAAAATCATCATATAAAACTCCCGCCATATTAATTCATTGAGCCAAGTTTTCTCTTCATACCCATAGGCTACGCTGGTCAATTCCCTAATGCTCACGGTGCCAAATCTCAAATGAAGTCCGACATGTGTCGTTCCTAGCAAGCCTGGAAAATCTCTTTTTTCAGGATATTGCTTTATAAAGCTTTTATAACTTATTTCTGGAAAAATTAGCTTACTTTTTTCAAATCCTATCTCATTCAAAGAAGGAATTTGTAATGGCTCGGTTTTAAAAAAGTTTTTAAAGTAAGCTTCAGTTGGATACGACTTTAAATAAAATGAATTAAGATTATGGTACCATTTACGCTGGTAGGGTGTATATACAGTATACGGTTTACCGTCATCTTTTAAAATCTCCTCTTTTTCAAATATAACCTGATCCTTAAAGCTTTGAAATGATACTTGATTTTGATTAAGTAAGTTGATTATCGTTTTATCTCTGTTGATGGCATAAGGTTCATAATCATGATTGGTATAAACGGCCCTTATTTGGTAATCAATTAATAATCTTTTAAACGCAGACGCTACTTCCTCATTAATCACTAACAAACTGCCTCCTAATGTTTGCAGTTCTTTATTCAAGTTTTCGATTGTTTGGTGGATAAAAGTTACTCGGGCATCATCTTTGTACTTAAGCTTGCTTAAAATTTCCTTATCAAAAATAAATATTGGTAATACTGGCATTCCTGATTTTAAAGCATGATAAAGTCCTGCATTATCATTCAACCTTAAATCCCTTCTAAACCAAAAAACAGAAATTGGTGTTTGTTTATCCATAAATCTCCTTTAATGCCCCTTCAATATCCGGATAGGTAAATTTAAAACCCGCTAGCAAAATTTTATCAGCAGCAACTTTTGTGCTTCCTAAAATAATTGTTGCCATTTCGCCCAATAATAATTTTAAAAACAATGCAGGTACATTTGGGAGCCATATTGGTTTATGTAATTGTTTGGCAACGGCAAAAGTGAGCTGTTTGTTGGTTTGAGGGTTTGGAGCAACCATGTTATAGGTGCCTGATAAATCCGAATTATCAATGGCAAATAGATACATAGCAATAACATCCTTCCAATGTATCCATGGAACCCATTGGTTACCATTGCCCAGAGGGGAGCCAACAAAAAATTTGACGGGCAAGGCCAGCTTTTCTAAAGCACCACCATTATCCAAAACTACACCGGTACGGTACTTCACTATTCTTATACCTAGTTGGTAACCCTCATCAACAGCATTTTCCCAGGCTATGCAACATTGTGCCATAAAATCATTGGATGGTTGGCTCTCTTCCGTCATTAACTCATCTCCCCGATCGCTATAAAAGCCAATTGCCGAAGCAGAAATTATGGCATTTACCTTATGTTTGTTTTTCTTTAACAAACTATAAATCAGTTTAATTGATTTTACCCTGCTATCAATGAGCTCTTGTTTTCGTTGAGTGGTCCAAGGTTTATCGGCTATGCCAGCACCTGCCAGGTGAATAATGATATCAACCTCATTTATGCAATTGCTATCAATAACACCTTTGTCAACATCCCAAAAAAAAGTTTTAACCTGTGGATCTTTGCCGGGCGAGCGACTTAGGTTACTTACTATATGACCACGCGCTATTAACTGCTTGGTAAGATTTCGCCCTATCAAACCAGTTCCACCAGTAATTAAAATATTTTTTGTTGAATTCGACATGTTACCTTAATTGGTTAGCAAGCAGTGTGATAAAGTATTATAATTTGAATTGAAATACCAAACCTTGTAAATAGAGCATTAAATTATATATTGATGCTATCGGCAACAACAACTTTGCTGCATAATGGTTTGGCATAATTTTCGGCAAATAACACGTGAGTAGGGTTAATTTGATAAGCATCCTGTGCAGCCGGGCTATCAAATAGCAACAGTAATGAAACATCATAACTGCGGTCAACTACATCACGATAGGTATCGGCAGGAATTCCAATATGTATTTGGCGAATATGTTCAATTGGTATTAAGGTTTTAAGACCTTCAATTAATAATTGTTTATCGGCCTTGTCTTTAAGCCAAAAGTGTACATGATGAACAAAGGTGTTTTCTAATAACATGGAGTTGGATTTTTGGGACAAGATGAGAAGAATAGCCCGTTTATACAACAGGTTAATATGGATAGAAAGTAATTTTAGATTTTAGTAGATTTTTTAAAAATCAAAAAATCTCAGTTAGATTGCCCTCATTTTATTCCCTTTAGCCT
>CAIYNX010000137.1 GCA_903927645.1 uncultured Mucilaginibacter sp. | reverse complement strand
TTCCAAATACTCTAAAGATTTGACAGAAATTGGCTTTATTCAGGAAAAACTAGTTACAGAAACCAATGGTAGAGCTAATTATCGAATTGAAATAACATCAGCCACCAATACAGGGTTTAGTGCTAAGGCAACTGCTGTTGTTGATTTTAATGGCAATGGTACTTTTAATGTTTGGGAAATTGACCAGGAAAAAAACTTGAAAGAAACCACGCCAGATTAAGTAGCTATGCTAAAGCTTTTAATTATTATTGCCCTGCTACTTATTACAACTCAGGATTTTAAAGAAAGAATGGTTTATTGGTTTTTTTTTCCATTTCTGATAACCCTTTTAATTTTTGATAGAATAAATTTAAAAGAGTCGGTTAATGATATTTTTAGTACTTCATTTATAAATATAAGCTTTTTCATCATTCAGCTATTAATGGTTACAACCTATTTTTCAATAAAAAACAAAAAAATTGTAAACATATTTGCTGAATTATTGGGTTGGGGCGACGTTTTTTTTTTAATTGCTGTTGCCAGTTATTTGTCTGTTCTAAACTTTGCGTTCTATTATATTGCCAGTTTAATTTTGAGCTTGTTGTTTTGGATTTTCTGGAAAAAACTAGTTCATCCTTCTGGAAAATATATCCCTTTGGCAGGCATTCAAGCAGTACTTTTTGCTATGTTCTTGATTTTTGATTGGTGGCTTTTACATATTGATATCACTAAAGATGATTGGCTTACCTCATTTTTTTACAAATGGACGTAAATGAAGAAATTGTTTTATTAACTAATAACCTGCATTGGCTTACAAAAGAACAGGCATGGTATTACCGTGTTTTGCCCAAAATGAAGGATAATGATAGCCTAATACTTTACTGTGAAAATTCGACTGATAAATACGCCTTAATTGCCGAGTTAGAGATTCTGTTAAACGTTAAAATTAAACTTGAACCCATTTCGGAAGCATATATAGCCAAACTACTTTCAAAATACTATATCAAAGAAAATACATCAAAAAATGTAGCCCACTCGCAAATAAACAATGCCGATAACTTTCTGGAAAACCTGATAAAAGAAGCTAAGAACTTAAAAAGTAGTGATATACATATTGAGAGTTATGAAAATAAATGCCGGGTAAGGATAAGGATTGATGGGATGATGGTTGAACGATATTTATTAAAACGAGAAGAATATCCGGCACTTATCAACAAAATTAAGATTTTTGCCAATTTGGATATAGCCGAAAAAAGGTTGCCCCAAGATGGCAGAATTAATTTTAAACATCAGGATCAGCAATTTGACATCAGGGTATCGGTATTACCTACCTTATTTGGCGAAAAGGTAGTCCTTCGACTTTTAAATAGTGATGCTACCAATATTGATTTAAATAGCCTTGGCTTTTCAGCATTCGATTTAGAAAATTACTTACAAGGGGTAAAAAAGCCTAATGGTATTTTGTTAATTAGTGGCCCTACAGGTAGCGGGAAAACTACTACCTTGTATGCTACATTAAAGTTATTAAATAAAGAAACCAGGAATATATTGACTATTGAAGACCCTGTTGAATATACTCTGGAAGGTATTAACCAGGTTCAATTAAAAGAATCAATCGGACTTGGTTTCGCTGCTGCACTCCGTACATTTTTACGTCAGGATCCGGATGTGATTATGGTTGGCGAAATTCGTGATACCGAAACTGCCAACATGGCTATAAGAGCTGCATTAACTGGACATTTGGTTTTATCAACCATTCATACAAATTCCGCTTGGGGAACGGTATCTAGGTTAATTGATATGGGTGTACCGCCATTTTTAGTGGCCAATACGCTGAATACCACAGTAGCTCAACGATTAGTTCGCCTGCTTTGCCCAGATTGCAAACAAAAAGAAGAATTTAGCAATGATTTTTATCCCAAGCAGTTTAAGCCATTTAGTGTAGTTAACAATCATTTTAAGGCAACAGGCTGCGATTCATGCTATTATACAGGCTACAAAGGAAGAAAAGCAGTTTACGAAGTTATCCCGATTGATTACGAGCTTGCCTTGGAAATAAAGAGTGGAAATATGAATATTCAAAATTTATTAAAAGAAAGGGGCATTCAAACCTTGACTGAAAATGCTTTTAATATTTTTAGTCATGGGTTAACAACTATTGACGAAATTTATCCTTTACTTTTTAATTACTAAGACCAAACCCTATGATCACAAAATATTATAAGTTTTTAATCCTATTAATATTCTACTTATTTCCATTTATGCTTTTTGCCCAACAAAAGGACAGGATGCTGGTAATTCAACAACGGCTCGACAGCGTTGCAGTAGGGAATACTGGTTTGAAACAAGTTGTTCAATTAACTTTTAACGGAGTTTCTATACAAGATTATCTTTTAGCACTTGGACGGACAAATAGCATTAGCATTAGTATCGACCCTAAAATAAATTTTACAATTAACGATTCCTTCTCGGGAGTAACGGCCGAGAATATTTTAATATTCCTGGCAAAAAAGTATAATCTGGAAATAAGTACGATTGGTTCAATTATTTATATAACCCAATACATTGACCCGGCTCAGTTTTTAAAGCCACCAATAAGGGAAGTTAAAGCAAATTATAACCCTGCTAATAATACACTTTCTCTTCAGCTTGAAAATGATAGTATTGTTGCAGTAGCACGAAAAATTACTCAGCTATCGGGAAAAAATGTCATTGTTCCCAATTCACTAGCTGGTAGAAAATTAAATGGATTTGTAAGCGAGGCACCCTTTGAGACCGCTATGGATAAACTGGCGTTTACCAATGAGCTTAAAATGATAAAAACCAGCGACGGATACTTTTTGTTTCAGCCTTTGGGTGAAAATGAAGAACTATACGTAAACGGAGACAAAAACACGGCTGCACGACGAACTTACCGACCATCGAATATCACCCAAGGTGGTAATACAGGCCTTTATATAAATCTGGTAAACGGACAAAAACTAATATCTGTGGATGCTATAAATGCTCAAATTAGCGATCTGGTAAAACAAGCATCTCAGGAGTTGAATAAAAATTATTCTATTTATTCTGATATTAGAGGAACAATTACTATTCATTTAAACAATATAAGTTATGACGATTTTTTAACACTGTTGTTTAAAGGAACAGATTTTACCTATCATCAGCAAGATGGCGTTTACCTAATAGGAGATCATAAACAAGAAGGTTTAAGAACCATTAAACTGGTGCAATTACAGCACCGATCATTAGATACGGTCCTTTCTATGATTCCTAGCGAATGGAAAAGAGGTATTGAAATTAAAGAATTTAGGGAACAAAATAGCCTTCTCATTTCGGGTTCTGGTTCACAAATATCCGAAGTAGAAAATTTTATTAAGCAACTGGATGTAATAGTACCTGTGGTACTTATAGAAGTTACATTAATTGACATCAATAAAAGTAGAACTATAGCAACAGGTATTTCTGCGGGCGTAAAAGATAGTATCAAAACCGGAGGTTCAATACTTCCAGGTACCAACTTTACATTTAGTGCCAGTTCTATTAATGACTTTTTAAGTTCTGTAAGTAAATGGTCAAGTGTCAATTTAGGGCATGTTGTCCCTAATTTTTACCTCACATTAAGTGCCTTGGAAAGTAGAGGAAATGTAGAGGTTCGTTCAGTCCCAAGATTATCAGCCCTTAATGGTCACTCTGCAACCTTAAGTATAGGAAACACTATTTTTTATAAAAACACTACTCAAAACGTAACCCCAACTACAGTAGCCATTTCGTCTATTTATACAAATACTTATGTCGAGAGTAATGCTAATATGGAAATTTCCATTAAACCTGTTGTTTCGGGAGATGATCAGGTTACCTTAGGTATTAAAGTAAACATTGCAGACTTTAGTTCTATTCCAACAGATGGTTCGCCACCTCCAAAGTCTACCAGTAAATTTGAAACAAGCTTAAGAGTGCATAACGAGGATACCATTGTATTAGGGGGAATTGAAAGAACTGAAGTTGATGAAAATTCCAGTGGTACACCAATTTTATCCAGAATACCATTGTTAAAATATTTATTTAGTAACAGATCAAAAACAAATAAAAAAGTAGTTACCGTATTATTTATTAAAGCCACCCTGCTTAGGTAAGATTAAACTATATGCTTGAAAGATTCTACATGATAAAAGAAGCTGTTGGCCTGTGTATTACCACAAGTTTTAATGGTAAAGCTGAAATAAATGTTTGTGGAATTAACATCGTTAAAAACAAGCTTAATTTTGTAAAAAAAATAACGGGGCTACAAAGCCTTGCCGAACTATCCACTCATTTTCCATCAAAAACAATAGTAGCTTTAAATTTATCAGGTAAGGGGATACTGCAAAAGCAGATAGAAAAAACAGAAGAAATAA
>CAIYNX010000136.1 GCA_903927645.1 uncultured Mucilaginibacter sp. | reverse complement strand
AATTTTTATAAATTCTGTATATTAATTCTTTTGGGGTGTAATCTGGGTTTTCACCTAAATAATACCTTGTTTTAATTTTATCAGTATATGAATATAAAGCTAAATTGTTGCCTTTTTGTAATATCTTAAAAAAAACAGTATCAACCCTGTAAGTTGTATCACTTCCATAACCAATATGATCAGCTTCAATATTATTCAAACTTATATTTCCAATAAACTTTTGATAACTCTCAACGCCTATAATACTGAAAAAGCTGATTTCGTTTTTTGTTAATTGTTTAATGTTTTGACTGGAAATGTTGTCTTTAAATGATATGCTGGTAGGGGTTTTATCCCATCCTTTGTAGTCGATAAAACCTTTAATAGTGTCGCCTTTTAAATTAATTATAAAACCGGGTTGATAGTTGCTTTGGGAGAAACAGAATAAAGGTAACAGTAAGCTAAGTAATATTAAATTTAGGGTTTTCATCATGAATTTGGTTTACTCTATAAAAGTTAAAGGTATTTTTAATAAATTACTTATACAAATAAAACATTAATTATAAAAAGTATCTACTTTAAGCTACCTTTAGCCATGCATCACGAACATCATTTAAAAAGCTCCGATACAATTAAAGACATTGTTATTGGTATGTCTGATGGTTTAACGGTTCCGTTTGCTTTGGCTGCAGGCCTTAGCGGTGCTGTAAATTCATCAGCAATAATAGTTACTGCAGGTATAGCTGAAATAGTAGCAGGTTCTATTGCCATGGGTTTAGGTGGCTTTTTGGCAGGAAGAACTGAGGTTGATCATTATAATTCTGAACTAAAGAGAGAATATGATGAAATTGAGCGGATCCCTGAACAGGAAAAACAAGAGATTAAAGAAGTATTTGCCGATTTTGGTTTATCGACCACCTTGCAAGATCAAATTGCTGATGAAATGGCAAAGGATAAAGACAAATGGGTAGACTTTATGATGCGGTTTGAACTTGGTTTAGAAAAACCCCAAGCCAACCGAGCTACCCAAAGTGCATTAACTATTGGGGCTTCCTATATTGTAGGTGGTATAATCCCACTATCACCTTATGTATTTGTACCGAATTCGCAAACTGCCCTGCTATATTCGGTAATAATTACCTTGATTTGTCTTTTTATTTTCGGATATTTAAAGAGCAAGGTTACCGGGCAACCAGCGTTTTCGGGAGCTTTAAAAGTATTGGTAATTGGTGCTTTAGCAGCCGCTGCGGCCTTTTTAATGGCTAAGTTAATTAACGGCTAAAACTTTTATAAAAAGGAAATATAAGCAGGCAAGTTTAATTTTTTACCTGCTTATATAAACCTTAAAATCTTGAAATATCTCCACTTCCACTTTTTGATTTGGTAATGTTTTTAGCTTCACCGGTATAATGTATATCTCCCGATCCATTTAATGAGGCATTTATTGAATCATTTGCATTAATTTCAACATCGCCCGAACCACTTAAATGGACGGTAGAATTTTGGGTTATCAGATTTTTTCCGGTAAAATCACCAGACCCTACCACCCTCACTTTTAAATTTTCGGCCCTGCCAATTAGCTTCATATCCCCCGAACCTGAAATATTACAATCCAAATCTTTGGCATCCAATTTCCCTTCCATATCGCCCGAACCTGAAATGCTTAATTGCAAATTATCAGAATGAATGCCATCTTTAAACGTAATATCGCCCGAACCTGAAATCTTAACACTATTTATATTCTTGATTGAAACATAAATCAATATTTTTTTATGATTTCCCCACCAGTTACCCCAGTTCCAATTATCATGTTTACTTGATATTTTTAAAACACCATTATTAACCTCGGTAACAATTCGGTCTATAACATCAGATGGTGCTTCTACTTTTACGCCATCTTGGTCACCTTGGGTAATCAAAACATCAAATGGGCCGGCCAAATTTACCGCGTTAAAACCAGATAAGTGTCGATCAATAATATCCGATTTAGAAACCCTGGTTTTATTTATTGTTTTTGCATTAATATTGCTTGCACTAATAACAAGAAATAGCATTGAAAAAAAAGTACTTATTGCTTTCATTTTAGTTTTTTGTTATAGGACGTAACGATAAATGATTATGTTGCAGATTTTACTAATTATTTTTGGTTTGTTATATTATGCGTAAGTTGTGGCATTATTTTAAATCCAATACTTAACCCCATTTCAAATAAAATTACATGAAAAGACGTTCTTTTGTTAAAGCATCATTATTAACTACAGCTATAGGAGCTGTGATTCCACAATCTGTTATGGCTACCAAAAGCAAACATGAGCGCGATTTTTATGAATTGCGTGTTTATACCTTGAAAAACGAGGGGCAACAAAATTTAGTTGAACAATACTTTAATAAGGCTGCAATTCCGGCATTGAACAGAATTTCGAACAAGCCGATTGGTGTTTTTAAGGAGCTGCAACCTTCCGGACAAACAAAAATTTATGTGTTAATTCCTCATAATTCGCCGGAGGATTTTATAGCGTTAGATGATAAGCTTTCGGCAGATAAATTATACCAGCAACAAGGAACAGACTATTTAAATGCTCCTGCATCCTCACCCGCTTATGAAAGAATTGAAAGTTCATTTTTGAGGGCATTTACTCATTTTCCTAAAATAGAAGTGCCCGAAAATAAACCGCGTATTTTTGAATTGCGCCGGTATGAACACGCTACTGAAAATGCCGGTAAAAAGAAACTCGAAATGTTTAATGATGCCGGGGAGATTGATATTTTTAAACGATTAGGCTTTAAACCGGTTTTTTTTGGAGAAACCCTTATTGGGGAATTGCGCCCTAATTTAATTTACATGATTACTTTTGATGATATGGAAAGTCATGATAATCATTGGAAATCATTTATTGGTGATGAACAATGGAAAAAAATCAGTGTGATACCTGATTATGCTGATGCAAAGTTAGTTTCACGCATTACTTCTACATTGTTAACGCCATTGCCTTTTTCACAAATTTAAAAGGCTTATTGTTAAGTATAGTTATTGTGTTATATTTACACAACCAAATATAAATTTTTATGACCAACAGACGTTCGTTCCTCAAAACTTCGGCTTTGCTTTCGGCCGGTATTTTATTTGCACCCCAAATTTTTGCATATGATAAAAAATACATAGGGCTACAACTTTATACATTAAGAGATGCCATGCGTGTTAACCCTGCCGATACTTTAGCAAAAGTTGCTAAAATTGGCTTCAACTCGGTAGAAGGTGCAACTTACACAGGTGACCAGAAGTTTTATGGTTTAGAAGCCAAAGCTTTTGCAAGCTTGTTAAAAGATAATGGTTTAATTATACCAAGCAGCCACTATCGATTAGGCGAGGAAAAAACTAATGGTGAAACACCTAAAGGAACTATACTAAATGATTGGCAACGAGCTGTAGATGATGCAGCAGAAGTTGGTATTAAATATATGGTTTGCGCCTATTTGTCGGAAGCAGAACGTGGTGATTTGAGCCATTATAAATCAATTGCCGAAAATTTAAATAAAGCTGGTGAAGTTTGCAAAAAAGCCGGTATACAATTATGCTACCATAACCATGATTTTGAATTTGTTAAACAAGATGGAAAATATCCATATGAGTCATTACTCATTCATACTGACGAAAATTTAGTAAAAATGGAAATGGATTTATATTGGATGAATAGGGCCGGTCAAGATCCGGTTGATTTTTTTACCCGGTACCCCGGAAGGTTCCCACTTTGGCATGTAAAAGATATGAGTAGTAAACCCGACAAAATGTTTACCGAAGTTGGAAATGGTGTAATAGATTTTAAACGGATTTTTGAACATTCAAAAAAAGCAGGTTTAAAATATTTCTTTGTTGAACAAGATGTGTGTCCGGGCGATCCTTTTGTGAGCATTACCCAAAGTATAGGATATATAAAGAAGAATTTAATTTAATAAAGTTTTTCGACCTTTTAAATAATTAAGGGGCCTCTTTATGGGGCCCTTTTTTAATTATAAAAATTTTAGAATTGATAAAATCCATTTATAATGAAAAATATATACTTGATTTCGTTTTTTTTACTCGCGCTATTACCATTTAAAGGGTTTGAAAAACCGAAGTTAATTGGTAATAGTAAACAGTTGATTGTTGGCGATGCTATGCCCGCTTTTACACTATTTGATCAGGATGGGAAAGCATTTAATAGCATATATTATATAGGGAAGAAGATACTGGTTGTTTACTTTTACCCAAAGGATGAAAGTATGCTTTGTACCAAAGAAGCCTGTTCATTCAGAGATAACTTTGATGCGTTTGTGAAAAATGGAGCCATGGTAGTTGGAATTAACGGAGGTTCTGTAGCGAGTCACAAAAGTTTTCATGATCATTATAAACTACCTTTTACCTTGCTGAGCGATCCGAATGACAAAGTTTATCATTTATTTGGCATAAGTAATGTGTTGTTTATGACGGGCAGAAAAACATTTGTAATTGATTTGAAAGGGAAAATTGCCTTTATTTATGAAGGTATAATGCAGGGCGTACAACATGTTGATGGCGCACTAAATTTTATAAAGAAAAATCAAGCCAAATAATATTACTTTTTTATAATCAATATTTTTGATGCAGATGTTTAAATTTGCATCATGGTTTTAACCGATACACACACCCATTTGTATTACGAAACAAATGATACCAAAAGGGCCGGTTTGATACAGAGATGCCTCAATAATAATATTAACCGCTTGTTTTTGCCAAATGTTGATAGTTCATCTATATCCTTGGTTATAAACTTAGCCATTGAATATCCTGATTTATGTTTTCCAATGTTAGGTTTACACCCATGTTCTGTTAAGGAAAATTGGGAGGAAGAACTCAATACAATTCATAACGCCATAAATGAAAATAAAATTTTTGCAATTGGCGAAATCGGTATTGACCTTTATTGGGATAAAACCTTCCTTGACCAACAAAGAGAGGCATTTAAAAGACAGATTACCTGGGCTAAAAAGCTTAAACTTCCAATTGTTATACATTGCCGTGATGCTTTTAACGAGGTTTATGAAATATTGAAAGCGGAGCAAAGTGAAGGTTTAAGAGGAATATTTCATTGTTTTGGGGGTACGCTTGAACAAGCGAATAAAATAATTGAGCTAGGTTTTTATTTGGGTATTGGAGGGGTTGTTACTTACAAAAACTCAGGGCTCGATCATGTTGTTAAAGCCTTAAACCTAAACCATCTGGTTTTAGAAACAGATGCGCCATACCTAGCACCAATTCCTTACAGGGGTAAACCAAATGAAAGTTCATACTTGTATATTATAGCACAAAAAATTGCCGAAATTTACAATGTTGACCTTGAAGAGATAGCTGAAGTTACCACCAGAAACTCAAAACTAGTTTTTGGTGTTTAATTAATTTATTGATAAATTTATATTTTCCATAAACAATAATCCATGAGCCAAATATTGATCATTTATACCGGAGGTACTATAGGTATGATGAGCGACCCAAATACAAAGGTGCTCAAACCCATTAATTTTGATCAAATAATGGACAATGTTCCTGAACTGGAAAAACTAAATTGTAAATTAAAGATACATTCATTTCACGAGATCATTGATTCATCAAACATGAACCCGGCAATATGGAGTGAACTGGCCGGTTTAATAGAATCAAACTATGATAGTGTTGATGGCTTTGTAATACTTCATGGTTCTGATACCATGGCTTTTACTGCCTCGGCATTAAGTTTTATGCTCGAAAATTTAAATAAGCCAATTATTTTTACCGGCTCACAATTGCCCATCAGCGCGGTACGTACTGATGCTAAGGAAAATTTAATGACTTCAATTGAAATTGCCAAGGCAAAGAAAAATGAATTGGCAAGAGTGCCGGAAGTTTGTATTTATTTTGATTATAAATTATTTCGCGGCAATCGTTCCTTTAAATACAATTCCTCAAAATTTGAGGCCTTTCGCTCACCAAATTATCCCATTTTAGCCGAATCTGGCGTACATCTAAGGTTTAGCCAAAATGATATTCGTCATCCTAAAGAAAACAGCCAACTCATAGTACATAAAAATTTGGTTAATGATGTGGCGGTTTTAAAGTTATATCCCGGTATTGGTCCTAAAGTGGTTGAAGCAATATTGAAGGCGGATGTAAGAGGTATTATAATGGAAACATTTGGCGCCGGTAACACCACTACCGACCAATGGTTTATTGATATGATAAAGGATGCCATAAATAGCGGTAAGGTTATCTTGGATATTTCACAATGTAAAGTTGGTACTGTTGAGTTGGGGAGGTATGATACCAGCAGACAATTGAAAGAAATAGGGGTTGCCAACGGTTATGACATGACTTACGAATCGGCGGTTACAAAAATGATGTTTTTATTAGGCCAAAATAAAGACCCTCAAGTGGTAAAAAATTTGTTAGAGATTGATTTAAGGGGCGAAATAACTGTTTCATAAAACAATTCTTCTATCTTTCTGTAGCTTATTTATAAAATTTCAACCTATCAGTTTATGAGGATAATGGCATTTGACTATGGAACTAAGCGAATCGGCATTGCTGTTACCGACCCCTTAAAAATTATTGCTACAGGTTTGGACACCATCCACCCAAATAAAATTATTGAATATTTAAATAAATACCTAACAACCGAGCAAGTGGAGCTATTTGTAGTTGGCGAACCCAAACAAATGGATAACACCCCGTCGCAATCTGCTTTTCATGTTAGAGGATTTGTAAATTTGTTAAAAAAATCTTTCCCCGGTATTCCAATTCAAATGATTGATGAGCGGTTTACCTCCAAAATGGCCGCAGCTACCATTGCTCAAAGCGGAATGAATAAAAAAGATCGTCAAAATAAAGAATTGGTTGATACCATTTCGGCAACTATTATTTTACAGTATTGGATGCAGATGAATAATTATTAAAGTATCTTTTTAGATCAAATACTTAAAAAATTTCAATATTTATTACCGGATGGGCTTAATGGCGAAGGGTATAAATAATTGGTATCAACTAAAAACCTTTGGTAATCCCTCTTTATAATTGATGCAAACTCATAATCGTTGGTGTTAAGAGTAGTATACAACTCCGGGCGATATTTGTACATAAAAGTACTCAATTTGATATCAGTTAAACCGGTAATTTTAGCCACTAAAGTTTTATTGAACCTAAAATCAATGATGTTTTGTTCATAATCGCTTTCAATGGTTTCACGTAATTTTTCAGCATTGCGCCCACTTCTGCTTAATGAATTCCAAATAGCATCAATACTAATACCTACCCCTCCTGTTGCTGGAGTAGCTAAAAAATCTCGGTAGCCTAAAGAGCCATAAATTTTAGAGAAATCCTTTTTGGTTGCTTCAAGCTCAGTTTCTGCGTTTAATTTGGATGAGTGAATAGATACTTCCTTTAAAAGAATGGAAGTTCTGATTATATAAACTGTTAAGGGGGCATTATTCTTAACGATGATGGTATCAGGCTTGTATTCTAATTTTGATATAATTAAACAGTCGCCAGGTTTTGCTATAATTTTAAATTCGCCTTTAAAATTATCATAAACTTGCATACCGGTTGTAATATTTTTAACATTTACAAAGGCTAATCTTCCTTTATCCTCCTTATTACATACAAAGCCGGAAATTGCATTTTCTTGCGAATACGATTTAAACCCAATAAGTAATAAACCTATATATAACCAAAATTTCATCATTGCTGCAAAAATAATCCTTCTGGTTACTAAGTCAATAACCTTTAACACTCTTTAACAGGACTTAAGGTGCAATGATAATTTTTTGTCCAATTTTGATGCCATTATCAAGCATGTTATTCAGGGCTTTTAATTGGTTAACAGTAAGGTTGAACCTTTTGGAGATATTGTACAGGGTATCCCCTTGTTTAACGGTGTAATATTTGTCAAAAGTAATGGAAGTCTGTAGTGGCACTATTTTGCTGCTATCTGGCGAACTGATTGGCTTTAATTGAAGCGTATCGGGTTTTGTTTTTATATCATCTGCAGTAATGTCATAGTCGTACAAATGATATTTTTCAATAATATTTATGAGTAAGGTTGGGTAGTTAGGATTGGTGGCATAGCCTGCTTTTTTTAAACCGTAGGCCCAGCCTTTATAATCTTTCTTATCTAAATCATACAGGCTTAAATAGTTTTTGCGTTTTAAAAATAAGGAGTGATCCCGGTATGAATCTTCATCCTTATCATAAACCCTGAAACAATCATTAGGATGGTCGTCATCTTTATAATAACTCCTTCCTTTCCAATCAGAAGTACATTTAATACCAAAATGATTTTTTGCATATCTAGCCAATTCTCCATTTCCACTTCCCGATTCAAAAAGTCCTTGGGCTATGGTGATGCTTGCCGGTATTCCATATAAGTTCATCTCTTGAATGGCAATTGCCTTAAATCTGGCTATGTATTGTAAAGATGTTATGGGAGTAAACTGTATGTTAACCTGGTTGTTATTTGTTGGCACCGCCTGACTAGCCCTTTTTATTTCCTGATTGTTTTTTTGGTAATCGGGAGTTGGTTGTTGTATCGGTGCTTTATTTGTTGCAACTTGCGGAGCAGTGGTAATGGCAGCTTTTCTACGTGGAAAGCAGGAGCTTAACGCAAAAATTATGAAAAGGTAGCAAAAAAGTTTATTCATAAAAGGCGCTGTAATTATGCCAAATTTATGTTTGTTCAAAGTTTGATATTAATTGTTTTGTGCAAGTTCAGGTTGTTTTTCAGGCTTTTCGTCTAAAATATTAAGCTGATATTTTTCAATGATTCTTAAAACAGATTTTGACCATTTTTTATCACTGGCGTAACCATTTTTCTGGATATTATGCGCCCAACCATAATAATCAAAATGTGTAAGTTTTTCTATTAAACCATTAAATTCTTTCCGCTCTGTCATTATCCGTGCAAAGTCTTCAAATGATTCGAGTACTGAATTGTAACGTTTGTAGGCTGTTACAACTTTTCGTTTATGTTTATAATAGAAAATCTTTTTATCTCCCTTAACTCCAAATTGATTATTTAAATTTTTTGCAAGTGCACTGTTGCCACAACCCGATTCGTGCATGGCAATACCTAATACAATACTGGCAGGTACACCTGTCTCGTGCATAATTTTTATAGCACTTGTTTTAAATGAATCGATATATGATTTTGGGGTATTTTTTTGAGCCTTAGCAATTATAGCGGTAAAAATTAAGAGGGAAATCAGAATGGTTCTTTTCATCATCATTTTTTTCTTATTACCAATATACCATCACGAACAGGAAGTATCAGTTTCTCAACAAGCTCGTTTTTAGCTATCAAATTATTTAGTTCACGAAAACAATTGGTATCCGCATCATTTTCGGTGCCATAAACTTTGCCCTTCCATAAAACATTATCGATAATAATCAACCCGCCACTTCTTACTTTATCAATAACGAGGCAAAAATAGGCATAATTATTTTTTTTATCGGCATCAATAAATACCATATCAATGTTTTGCAGGCCCAAGGTAGGTATTAACTGCAACGCCTCACCAAAATGCAACCTTATTTTATGGTTAAAACCTGATTTTTCGAAGTTCGACAAAAGCATTTCTTCCTGCTCGCGGTTTACTTCTATAGTGTGGATAATGCCATCAGAACTTAAACCTTCGGCTAAACAAGTGGTAGCATACCCAGTAAAAGTGCCAATTTCGAGGATTAGGGAGGGTTGCATCAGCTTACTCAACATACTCAGCAACCTACCCTGATAATGACCCGACAGCATATTGGGTTTTAACACCTTTATATGAGTTTCGCGGTTAATGGCCTGCAAGTGTGGTGGCTCGGGCTCACAATGAGTTTCCAGGTATTGCTGTAAGTTTTCTGACAGTATTTCCATTTTACAAAGGTAGGGAAATATTGGTGTGCAAATATCAATGAAAAATGCTGGATAAATAACTCAATATTTATTATAAAATATTTTATACGCTTAAAATTTGAACAAGCTTAATTTTTATATTTAATCAAAATATAAAATTATATACTTTGGAAATTAAAACTACATGGTTTATATTGCAATAATTAATATTTATAACTTAATTTCCTTTAAAAACCCATTACTTAAATGAATATCACTAAGCTAAGTTTTTATTTCTTATTGCTCATGTTGGTTATGGTTAATGGTGCCTTGGCTCAGAATATTACACTCTCAGGTAAAATCATATCCGCTAAAACGCGAATTAACCTCTCCTATGTAAATATCAAGATTCCATCGTTGGCAATTAGTACTGTTACGAATGAGGATGGTGAATTTGAATTGAAATTTCCTGAAAAATGCAACCCACAGGACGCCATAGTTTTTACGTGTATTGGGTACAAACCACAAACGATAAAAATTGGTGATGCCCTAAAAGCTAAATCGTTAGCCATACAATTAGAAGAGAATATTGAACAATTGAATGAAGTTACCATAAAGCCCCTAACATTAAAAGAATTAATTGACAGCATCACCACGAATAATCAAAGAGTTTTTTCCTCACCCATCAAACTAAATGGATATTACCGCGAATTTGTATTTACAAACAACAAGTGCAATGAATATGCCGATGCCTTAATTCAATATTACTATAAAGCCTTACCTAAACCAGAGGGACAGTTAAAAATTGTAGCCTCAAGATGCGAAAAGGCCATCGCTAAAAAAATTGATTCAAATAAATTTAAGGAAACCTATATTAATTCAGTGCTTAGTCCCATTAACCTTTTTAAATTTTCAAACCTAAACAGCCTAATTGCACGCTATTTTCCAGATAAAGAATTAAATAATTACACCTATAAGTT
>CAIYNX010000135.1 GCA_903927645.1 uncultured Mucilaginibacter sp. | reverse complement strand
GTTTCATACCCAATATATGAAACAATAATAGTTTGTGCCCCATTGGGAGTTTGTAATGAAAAATTCCCATTCGCATCAGTAACCGTGCCTATTGAAGTACCTTTTATTTTTATGGATGCTCCAATAATTGGTTGTTTGTCACCAGTATCATAAACTTTACCTGATACTTGATTTATTGAATTTATAAAATTGTTATAATACATGCCATAATTTAAAAAATAAGGCATTAGTAATGGCTTATTTCCACTTACTGTAGGGTTACCTGTTGATAGGGTTAACTTTACATGCTCCCAATCTTCGCCGCTTTGTTGCGAAACATTGGCTTTATAGGTGATGTTTATCGGACTGTTTATGTTTTTTGCCCTTATATCATACGTTGGGTACCAGCTTGCATTATGGACTACATAGTTAAGCGTAAAATCAGATTGAAGGGCTTTTTTGGATGAGACTGTTACCAAAATATTGCTCGTAAGGGTACTATGTCCTTTTAAAATATCGGCTAATTGGTTGTCATACCTTTTTTGGTCGGCAGTTAGGCTGGCAATCAGGTTATTGGTAGTGGTTTCTTTTTTCTTGAGTTCAGTTAATTCCTGAGTTTGAAATTCAAGAGCTTGTTTTAATTTAATTAAATCAAGGTTGGAATTTTGTCCGCTTATAACCTGATTTTTCAACAGTACGTTTTCGGCTTGCTCATATACCTGTAACATATTGTTTTGCCACTTAATTTTATCGGCAATATCTTTTTGAATAGCTTTTAATTCTTCAACGTGCTGTTGTTTTACCTGTTCATTCAAATAGTTAAGCTCTTGCTTTACAGATAAAATGGTAAACTCTCCAGCCGCGTGTACTTGAATGCTAGGTACATCAATACCCGGCGAAAGGTTTTCGAACCTGATGGTGGAGGTGCCTGGTTTTACCTGAACCTTTGCCGTACGGGTAACCTGCGCGCCATTTAAAAATACAATTACTTTTTGTAAAGCCGTTTGAACTTTTTGTTCATCGCCCGCTTTGGCAAATGTTTTTATTGATAATAACAAAACAATGAAAACTACTTTTTTTAACATGATTTTTATTTTATGTGAAATGCCTTAATATTTTATATCCGGTATATTCAAACCTGAATACACTTATGATGCAAAACCAATTGCAATTCCATAAAAAACCAGAAAAAAATTATTTTGTTTGCAAATACGAAACGAGTGCCAACACAGAATCGTTTATTTTACTGAATACCAGCGATGGCATTAAGCCTAAAACCAAAACCAACACAGCGAGCGGTATGAGGGTTAGCTTTTCACGGAGGTTTAAGTCGGTTAAGGCAGTTTGCCAAACTGAGCCACCTTTTAGGTTTACTTCGCCAAAAAATAGGCGCTGCAAGGTCCATAAAAAATAGGCGGCTCCAAGTAAAATGCCTAATGAGCCACAAACAGATAGCCAATAAGGTAATAAACCGTTGGTAGATGCTGATTTGAATGCGCCTGTTAATGAAAACGCTTCCCCTATAAAAGCCGAAAAGCCAGGTAAGCCTAAAGAGGCAAAAAAAGCGATCATTGTAAAAAGCGTGTATTTTGGCATGATGGTTGCCAAGCCTTTAAAATTATTGATACTTCGATCATGCACCCTATTATAAATAACCCCTACTAAAAAGAATAACATGGTTGATAAAAAGCCATGACTCACCATTTGCATCACCGCTCCGCTAATGCCCTCGGTAGTTTGGGAAGCAATACCTAATAAAACAAACCCCATATGCGATACGGATGAATAGGCGATCATCCGTTTTAAATCCTGTTGTGCCAAAGCATTCATGGCACCGTAAAGAATGGAGATAACGCCTAATAAGCCTAACCAATAGGAGCCCATTGTAGCTACTTCGGGGAAGATGCCTAAACATATCCGGATGATACCATACCCTCCTATTTTTAAGAGTATTCCCGCCAATATGATAGATACCGGGGTAGGTGCCTCTACGTGCGCATCGGGCAGCCAGGTATGTAGTGGAACAACCGGCACTTTTATAGCAAAGGCTATAAATAGCACCACAAAACCAACCACCCTTGCCGAAAAACCAAAAATGGTTTGGTGACTCAATACCGAAAATACAGAACCATGTTGATAATTAGCAGGGTTCATCATTTGTACCATGTTAAAGGTATGGTTACCCGTTGCAGGGTCGGTTACTGAAAGGTATAAGCCAACCATTACCAGCAACATAAATACGGAGCCGAATAAGGTGTACAGAAAGAATTTGATGGCCGCGTATTCGCGCCTTGCGCCACCCCACATGCCTATTAAAAAGTATAAAGGCAACAGCATTAATTCGTAAAATAGGTAGAATAGGAAGAAATCGAGCGAGCAGAAAACCCCGGTAACCGCCATATCCAATATCAGGAAGAGTATAAAAAAGCCTTTTAAATTGCTGGTGATTTCCCAACTTGCCAAGGCGGCTATGACCATTACGAGTGAGGTCATTACCAATAAAGTAACCGAAAGACCATCAATCCCCACAAAATAATCAACCTGCATTTTACCGAGATTGCCTAGATCGAGGTTTATCCATGGCAGTTTTTGCATAAACTGAAACTGCGCTTCGTGGTTAATGCCTCCAAAACCAGCACCTGTTTTAAAATTCAGATAAATCCAAACGCTGATGCCCAATTGCAGCAAGGTAGCCGTTAGGGTAATGTATTTAAAGCTAGCCCGCAACCTTGAAGGCATAATCGCAATGATAAATCCAAACAATAAAGGTGAAAATATAAGCAGACTAAGCATGTTTAGGATAGGGTTTTTAATTGGGAAATATTGAAAACAAAAATTAAGCCATTAATAAAATTAAAAGCCCTGGTAATAATAGTTTTGATCAATAATGCCATTGTTTAAAAAACTGTTTTTAAAATAAATAAAACAAGCAAAATAACCAACATGCTAAAAAGGTAGTATTGTACTTTACCACCCTGAAATTTGCGCACAAAATTAGCTATTGCTTCGGCTAAAGCCACTATAAAATTCAGAAAACCATCTACTATATATTTATCTGTCCAGGCTGTTACTTTTGATAGGGCAATGGTTATTTTAGCCAATAGGTTTACAAAACCATCAATAATAACCCTATCAAACCAAAATAAGCCATTGGCTAATAATAGTATAGGGGTTACAATTAGCTTTTGATAATAAACATCAAAATACCATTCATGGTACGATAATTTATAGAAGAACCCTTGTTGGGGGAATATATTTTTAATGGATTTGTTGTAAAGCAGGTAGGCAAAAATCACAAATATGGTACTTAATAAACTTATGATAATTGGTAACCATATATTCCCTTCACCAACAGGATAAAGGCTAAACCCTTTTATAAGCCAAGAGTTTAAATAGGAGAATGGAATGAGCGACCATATCGGAAACAAACTACAAATCGCCAAAAACAACAATGGGATAGTATAAGCTAAGTTAATTTTGGTTGTATGTTGATGTTCTATGTCAATATCCAATTTAGATTTCCCCATAAACACTTTTACTACCAATCTTGTAACATAAAAAGCCGTAAATAAGGTTGTGATTATTGATATTACAGGCACTAAATAAAAAGCCCCGCCCTTACCCCATGACCATGAAGCGGTTTGAACTAAAATACTATCCTTTGATAAAAAGCCAGAGGTGAACGGAAAGCCTATCAAGGCTAAACCTCCTATAATAGCCACCAAAAACACCAATGGCAATTGTTTACTCAAGCCACCCATATTTTGAATGTTTTGAGGGTCGATATCCAATTGCTTTTCTTCTTTTATATGCTGCATATGGTGGATGACGATGCCAGCCACTAAAAAGAGCAAGCATTTAAAAAAGGCATGAGTAACCAAATGAAAAAGCGACTGACTATATGCCCCTACCCCCATTGCCATGACCATATAACCCAATTGCGATATGGTGGAGTAGGCCAAAATACGTTTCAAATCGTTTTGGGTGAGGGCAATGGTAGCGGCCATAAAGGCAGTAAAACAGCCTACAATTGCCAGTATATCAAGTTCTGGAGTGATGAAAAAGGGATAAACTCTCCCCAGTAAAAATACGCCGGCAGCCACCATGGTAGCAGCATGTATCAAAGCCGACACAGAGGTTGGGCCTTCCATGGCATCGGGCAACCAAGTGTGTAGCGGGAACTGGGCCGATTTTGCGAAAACCGCCATAAATATACCTGCACATGCCAAATATTGGTAACTTGCGGGTAATACACCCCAGAAGCCATTTTTTAGAATTGTTTGTACAACAAGGCCCTTAGAACTAAAAAGCAGATCAATATCAAAAGTATGGAACTGGGTAAAGATAATGATGATAGCGGTTAGCAAGCCTATGTCCCCAATCCGGTTCATGATGAAGGCTTTTTTGTTTGCTTTTACCGCTTTTTCTTTATTAAACCAAAAGCCTATTAACAAATAGGAAGTAAAACCAACCAGTTCCCAAAAGCCATAAAACAGCACCAAATTATCAACCACCACCAAGGCCAACATGCTAAAACAAAAAAAGCTTAGGTAGGCAAAGTAGCGGTTATAGTTTTCATCGCCTTTCATATAAGCGGTTGAATAAATATGCACAGGCAAGGCGATCAGGTTTACCAGCAATAACATCAATACCGATAAGTTATTTAATAATAACCCGGCATAAACATTGGTATCGCCAATGGTAAACCAAACCATGCGCTGGTGTAGGATATGACCGCTTTCCCAAACTCTTGAAAATATGATTGCAGAAAAAATTAAGCTAAAAAAAATAGCCAAGTTAGCAACCAACCCCGCCCATTTGAATTGATTTTTAGGCAACAGGAAATTAATAACAAAAGCAAGCAAGGGCAATAACACTACAAGCAGTGTTAGGTTAATTGTTAGGGTATTTGTTATTAAGTTAGTTTTCAATCTTGTTTTATCAATTATGGTAGCCTACTATTTAGAGATCCAATAGCGGTCTTAGCAGCTTTATCAATCTCCCAATTTATCAATTTTATCAGGGTCAATGGTTTTGTATTGTTTGTAAACGTTTAATATTATGGCTAAAGCAACAGCGGTGGTTGCCGCTGCCATTACAATGGTGAACAAGGTAAATATTTGACCGGCATTATTTGCACTATCATATTTCCCAAAGGCAACCAGATTTAGGTTTGCGGCATTGAGCATTAGTTCAATACCTATCAATATTTGTATGGCATTGTGTTTTGATAGTACCATATACATTCCTATGCAAAACAAAGCGACACTCACTATCAGATAATTTGTTAAGGAAATCATACCTTTTTCTCCTTTCTTGATAAATGCGCCGCACCTACCAAAGCCACCATCAATAAAACGGAGATAGCCTCAAATGGCAATAAATATTTGGTCATTAAATTAACGCCGATGTTCTCGGTGGTGTTTTCGGTTGGCAATAGAGTGTTTTTGTTGGCGATGGATTTTTTAATCCAATCAAAATTATCGGCATCAACGCTAACAACCATATTAAGCATCACCACTAAAAACAATAAAACTAATATAACAGCCGGTAAGTTTTTTACACTGATAAAGGGTTTGCGTTGTGCCAAAAAATTATTCAAATTATCTCTACCCGATAGCATAAAAGCAAAAAGCATCAGTACCAAAATACCACCTATGTAAATTACAATTTGAGTAATGGCAACAAAATCGGCCAAACACACAATATATAAGCCTGCCAAACCAAATAAGGTAATAAAGAACATAAAAATACTACGTACCAAATTTTTGGTAACCGCTACAAAAACAGCCGAACCCAAGGTAATAAATGCCATTAAGTAAAATAAAAATTGCACCATAATTACGCTGTTGTATCTTTATTTTGCATAGCAGCTAGCTTAGCTGCTTGTTTTTCCGCTTGTTGCTGTTCAAACTCTAAACGTTTTTGGGTAGCCATTTCTGGTGTCATATCCGAGAATTCATAGGTCAAATCCTTTAACTCCACTACACTCCTATCATAAGTATTGGTCATGATAATGCATTCTGTGGGGCATACAATGGTACATAATCCGCAATACATGCATTTGGCCATGTCGATATCAAATTTTGCTGCATATAACCTTTTAGTGGTACCGTCTGAAGTTTGACCTATGGCCGATGTTGCTTTTATGGCTTCAATATCAATACAATCAACCGGACAAACCTTGGCGCAAAGGTCGCATACAATGCAGTCATCCATTTCCACATCCAATTGGTACCGTCCAACTTCCGGGATGGGTAATTGTTGTTCAGGGTATTGAATGGTATTGGTGCCTTGTAAATTTTTAAAATAATTATCATCGCTTGCAGGCAAAATCACTCTTCTTTTATGAGAAGAAAAAAGATGTTTTAAGGTGAGCGACATCCCTTTCAAAATTGATTTAATATACCTGTTCATTTTTTTATTCAAATAAAAGCCAATACTACATCAGCCATAAGCGCCATACACCTGATAATAACATGCAAGCAAAAGCAAGCGGAGTTAAAACCTTCCAACAAAAAGCCATTAGTTGGTCTACCCTAAATCTTGGCAAGGTCCATCTTATCCACATTTGTAAGCCAACCAACCCTAGGCACTTTATTATAATCCAAATAATACCCCAAAAGGTTCCTGTAGTCCAATCAGCTAACCTAACCGACCCAATATTGGGGAGGGGTGTATTCCAAGCACCTAAAAACAAAGTTACAGCAATCATCGATACCAAAAACATCATAGAATACTCGGCCAAAAACACAAAGGCAAACCTCAAACCCGTGTATTCTGTATGAAAGCCTGCCACTAATTCACTTTCAGCTTCGGGTATATCAAACGGAGCCCTGTTACTTTCGGCCAAGGAAGCAATAAAGTAAATAAAAAAGGTAACGATAAGATGTGGTGCTTTAAATATATTCCAAGCCAAAATGCCTCCAGTTTTACTCACATCCCAAAAACCGGCAAACTTTACCCTTTCGGGCGATAATATACCTTGTTGCAATGCGATATCCTGCAAGTTGAGCGATTGACAAATCATTACCACCGCAATAATTGCAAATCCGGCCGGAATCTCGTACGATATAATTTGAGCCGCCGAACGCATGGCTCCTAAAATGGCATATTTATTATTAGAGCCCCAACCAGCCATTAAAATACCCAAAGTTTCGATAGAGATGATGGCAAAGGTATAATAGAGACCAATATTTAATTTAACCGGCACTATTCCGGGTGCCCAAGGCATTGCAGCAAAGCCCAAATAAACCCCAATAAATATAATGGCAGGGGCTAAAATAAATAAAAACTTATCGGCAGCGGATGGGGTAATCAGTTCTTTCTGAACCATTTTAAGGATATCGGCAATGGTTTGTAAAGCCCCATATTTACCAGTTTCGGTAGGGCCCAACCTATCTTGAATAAAAGCCGAAACCTTGCGCTCGGCATATACACCAAAAAGCGCAAACAAGGCCGAAAAGGCAAAAAGCCCAATACCTACAATGATATATAGTAAATAAAAATCCAAACTAATTACCTAAAATGCAAACTTAGCAAAATAGATGTATTTAGTATGGATTTGCTAGCAGGATGTTAAATATTATACTTTAGGAAGATAAATGCATTAGAAATAAGAGGCTTAAATTAAAGTTGCTTTTAAATAATTTCGGCAAAAGAGGATTTCACCTTGCCCGAGAAAAATAATTCGGCATAATAATCAAAGTCGAGCGTATCATCAGTGGTGGTATAAAAACTATGTTGGCTGTTTTTGGTAAGGTTAATATCTATTTCGGGATGCCTTTCTAAATAGCTTTCTAAACTATTGGCAACAATATCACCTTGCGAAATTATTTGAATATGGGCAGGCAAATAAGCCCTTATTTTTTTATAAAGTAAAGGATAATGGGTGCAAGCTAATAACAGCACATCAATATTTGGTGATTGTGATAGAATTTCATCTATGTACTTTTCAACAAAATAATCGGCACCGGGTTTATCAAATTCTCCATTTTCAATTAATGGCACCCATAGTGGGCAGGCTTGTTGGTAAACTTTTAGGTTAGGAAAGAAACGATTGATCTCGATGAGATAAGAGCCTGAATTTACTGTTCCTTTAGTGCCTAAAACTCCAATCTCCTTTGTCTTAGTATAATCACCAATTACTTCGGCAGTTGGCCTTATAACTCCTAATACACGCTTATCAGGACTTTCATTTTTAAGGTCAATTTGTTGTATGGTGCGTAATGCTTTTGCCGATGCGGTATTGCAGGCTAAAACAACCAATGGGCAACCTTGATTAAAAAGCCAACGCACACATTCAAGGGTATATTGGTGTATGGTTTGGAAAGAACGATTACCATACGGAGCGCGAGCAGTATCGCCTAGATATAGATAATCATAATGAGGCAATTGTTTATAGATAGACTTAAAAACGGTTAATCCGCCGTAGCCCGAATCAAATATCCCAATTGGCTTATTATTATTCATTGGGTCAAAAATATAAAAAGCGTTCCTTATCGGGAACGCTTTTTATATATATTAACGTTTAATTTTATTTTAAACCTAACTTAGCCTTAACAGCTTCTGTCAAATCATCAGCATCAGGAGCAACAATGAATACAGTTTGTCCGGAATCAAAAACATAGGTATAACCTTTTTCTTTAGCAACAGCAGTTACTGCAGCCTTTTCTTTATCTGATAAGGGCTTAATCAACTCATTTGATTTTTCTTCAAATTTTTGTTGAGCAGTTGTATTATAGTCTTGTAACCTTTTTTGTAGGTCTTGTAATTCAGTTTGTTTTGTTAGTCTAACAGCATCTGTATAAGTTGCGCTATTTTTTTGGTATTCCTGACCTTTGGCTTGTAATTCATTTTGCATAGCCGCCAACTGGTCTGTAAATTGTTTTGAATAGATATCTAACTGCGATTTTACTGTTTTTGCCTCGGGAAGTTGTCCAAGCAATGCTTGAAAATTAATATAGCCAATTTTAGCTTGTGCATTGGCAAAGTTGCCTACAAATAACATGCTTACAGCAACCAAAGCAACTTTAAATAGATTTTTCATTTTTTTATTTTCTGAGTTTTAATTTTTAAATTTTTTGCAATTATAAATTTTTATTTTGAAGAAGCAACAGGCTTTATTCCTAATTTTGCCAAAACTTCCTTACTTTTATCTAATGAAGGGCTGGCATAAAGCATTAGCAACTCGCTATTTTTATCAAATATAATTTCAATATTATCATCTTCGGCAACTGCCTGTATCGCTTTCGCAATCTTATCTTGAATTGGCTTAATCAGCGCACTGCTTTTTTGGGTCAATTCACCATCGGGTCCAAATTTCTTATTTTGAAAATCTTTGGCCGATTTTTCTTTATCGTCTATTTCTGCTTCCCTCCTGCGTTTCATATCAGGAGTAAGTAAAACCTGATCAGCCTGATAAGCTTTTAATAAGCGATCAATTTCCTGGTATTTTGCATCAACATCAGCCTGCCATTGTACTGCAAGCGCATCAAGTTGTCTCTTTACTGAAGCGTATTCAGGCATATTTTTTAAAATATAATCAGAATCAACAAAACGCATCCGTTGTGCAAACAACGAGGTAATTGATACAAATGTAAAAGCCAAAATTAATATAAATGCCTTCATTTTTTATTTTAGCACAAATTTAATTAAATCCACCACTTAAACTCTGCGAAATTGAGAAACTAAATTGACCCTTGTTTGCTGTAGGTATTCCCGGTATTGCATCAAAACCATAACCATAATCAAGCCCAAGTAATCCAAATATAGGTAAAAATATTCTTGCTCCAATACCTACAGAACGCCTTACGTTAAAGGGGCTAAAGGTATCGAATGAATTCCAAACGTTTCCACCTTCGGCAAATGCTAACATAAATATGGTAGCTGATTGACTTTGGATAACCGGATGGCGAAGTTCGAAAGTAAACTTATCATAAATTGAACTACCACGGTTTGTAGTAGCTGTTTCAGTTGAGCCAAATGGAACAATTGAAAAGTTTTGATAGCCTCTTAAACCAACAATATCGCTTCCTTGCAAAAATTGATAACTCTGCATACCATCGCCACCTAATTTAAAACGTTCAAATGGCGAAGTAAGTACAGATCCGTTATAAAGAATTTGATGCGTGTATTCGCCCAAAAATCCAAATCTTACTTGCGACATAAATACCAGTTTACCAGAAATGCGTTGGAACCATTGAGCATCATATTTAAATTTATAATATTCAACAAAATGATAAATATCCTGTTGGGTTGCTACACCATAATTAATGTTGTTAAATAATGAATACGGTGGCGTGCCTTGTATGGTAAGTTTTATGTTTGAACCAGTTGTAGGATATATTGGCGCATCCAGGGAGTTTCGGGTAATATCCTGTGTTAATTTTATGTTGAAGGAACTGCCATTTGAAAACAAATATCCTGTATAATTATCAAGATAATAGTGGTCAAAGTTAAGGGAGTAATTTAACTGAAAATAATTATCAGGCCAGTTTAGCCTTTTTCCTAATGTAACGCCAATACCATTTATTCGTAAAAAGTTATAATACGGACTTGTTGTTGCATAGTACTGACCTGTTGAGCTTAATTGGGTATAGGCAGAAAGAGCAAAATAGATTGGTTTTTTACCGCCTAACCAAGGTTCAGAAAACGTCAAGGAGAAATTTTGGTAGGTTCTTCCGCTCGATTGACCTCTCAAACTCAACTTTTGTCCATCACCTTTTGGTAATGGTTTATAAGCCTTGAGGTTAAATATATTACGCAGAGAAAAATTATTAAATGTTAAGCCGAGTGTTCCAACTAGTTGCCCGCCACCAAAACCTCCGGAAAGCTCTATTTGGTCTGATGGTTTTTCAACTACGTTATATACAATATCAACTGTACCGTCTTGTGGGTTAATATTGGTTGGCTTAGGCTCTGTTTTTTGTTCGTCAAAGTTACCCAATTGGCCAATTTCGCGGGTACTACGTATTAAAAGCTCCTTATTAAATTTTTGACCGGGTTTGGTTCTTATTTCACGCATAACTACTTTATCATTCGTTACATCGTTACCCTTTAAAATTACCCTGTTAATGGTATATTGAGGACCTTCATAAACCCTTATATCTAAATCAACAGTATCATTGTATATTCTTGTTTGAACCGGGTCGGCCGTATAGGTTAAATAACCATCGTTTAAATAAAATGATGAAACATCGTCGCTATTTGGGGTAGGGCCACTTAATCTTTTGTTCAATTCTTCCTCGCTAAAAACCTCACCCTTTTTTAGTTTTAAAATTTTTGATAAAATTTCGGTTGGAAATTTCGCATTACCAGACCATTTAATGTTTCCGAAATAATATTTATGGCCTTCAAAAATCTTAATTTTTATGCCTACCGTGTTATCGCCCGTTTTATAAACGGTATCTTTTAATATTTCTGCATCCCTATAACCTTTGGCTTGCATTTTTTCAACCAGGTTTTGTTTATCCTCGTCAAACTTGTCTTGCTTAAATTTTCTAGAGCCAAAAATATTGTAGAATTTTCGGGTACGGGTCTTTTTAAGATATTTTCTGAGTGTTGATTGTTTGAATGCTGAATTACCATCAAACACCACCTCAGATATCATTACTTTTCGTTTTTTGTCGACGGTAACATCTAAAATTACGCTATTGGCATCACCCGGATCTTTCCTTTGCTTAATAACAACTGTGGTATTTAAAAAGCCTTTTTCGTTAAAATGTTTTTTAACTATTGCGGTGGTGGTGCTTAATAAGTTCTCATTTACAATTTTACCGCTTTTATCTGCCAGTTTTTTCTGTACATCTTCAATCTCCCCTTTTCTTATCCCTCTTAGCCTTAAGCGCGATAACCGGGGGCGCTCAACTACGGCAATTTCTAAATAAATGGTATCTAGATTTATTTTAACAACGTTCAGTTTTACATCGTCAAACAAACCTTGCGAATACATATTTTTAATAACGTTTGCATTTGCCTCACCTGGTAAATTTATTCTATCGCCCTTATTAAGTTTTGAAATTGTTAACAATACTTCTTTATCGAGGTTTTTAGTGCCGGCAATTGTAATACCGCCAATAATATAATCTTTGGGTTCAAGGTAACTTAAACTATCAGCCGGGATTGATGATTTTAACAGCGAATAACGTGGCTGGTTTGAAACCTGGGCCAGTAATCCTGTGCTCAACATTGAAAAAAGAATAGCAAAAAGAAATTTATTCATTCGAATATTTTGGTGGGCTAAAATAATTTATACAGTTGTTAAAAAGTGTTAAACGGAAAAATTTAGTTCACTTGCTCACTTGTCATACCAAAACGCCGTTCGCGTTTCTGAAAATCAAGTATCGCTTCAAAAAAATCTTCCTTCCTAAAGTCGGGCCAGAGTTTGGTGGTAAAGTATAACTCTGCGTATGCAATTTGCCATAATAAATAGTTACTTATTCTATATTCGCCACTTGTCCTGATTAATAGCTCTGGATTAGGCATTCCGTTTGTAAATAAATTTTCTTCAAAAACATCTTCGTTAATATCCTCCACCTTCAGTTCACCATCTCTAATTTTGCATGCAATGTTTTTTACGGCATGTAAAATTTCTAACCTGGAGCTATAACTTAATGCCAATGTTAATACCAAACCAGTATTTTTAGAAGTGAGGTCGATGGCATTTTTTAATTCATTATGGCATTTTTGCGGAAGTTTATCTAAATCGCCAATAGCATTTAGCTTCACATTCTTTTTCATAAAATTTTCTATTTCTTTATGAATGGTGCTCACCATTAGCTCCATAATTGCCGTTACTTCTAATTTAGGCCGGTTCCAGTTTTCGGTCGAAAAGGTATATAAGGTAAGATATTCAATATTTAAATCAACAGCCCCCTCTACTACATCTCTTACAGATAGCACTCCATTATGGTGGCCAAAAATTCTTAATTTGCCTTTATCTTTTGCCCATCTACCATTGCCATCCATTATGATAGCTATGTGCTTGGGCAATCTTAACAAATTAATTTTATCCCTATATCCCATACTTCCGAAATTTTAAAGCTATAACGGCTTCAAATAAGGCAATTAAATTATTTAATCAAAACAAATAGAAAGCAATTTTATTGCCTTTAATTGTACTTTTAAAATTAGCACGCTTTAGTATGGTTGCTATTACATGCTCCTTTTTTCAGGTGACAAAGGTAAAACTTAATTATATTTTTTTTGGTATGGTTGGTGAAAAGATATTAAGATAAAATTTTTAGATTTTTTTTTGTGATAAGGTTTAGGATTAAATGTTAAGGTTTAGGTTATATTGGAAATATTTTGGTTTATTTTTTATGATTAAATGAAGGCAACATTGCTAAAATTTAAAGAAGTCCATTCAATTAATTTTAAATTTTTGCAGATTGTTAACATCAGGTTTTGCCAAGCCAACTATTGCATATCTTTTAATATCATCATTATTTACTTCATCTAAGGCCTCAACTAAATTAGCATATACTGAATGATTTGCAGGCTTAATTAAAACCATTAAATCTTTTCCTTCCTTTTCAAATACTTGTTTTGATATACTTAAAATGGTATGGTTCAAATTTTTCCCATAGGTGGTTACACTTGGCAAAATAATTGGTTTATCAGGCGTTCCTAAATACCATAATATTGAATTATGGCTTCCTAAAACCAAGGTAAGGGTTGATTTATCGGATACCGCAATATCGGCATTATGTCTATCTGGCATTGCGAGAGGCATTACCCTTGGTTTGGTAAGCGAGGTTGTTAGCATAAAAAATGTAATTAACAAAAAAGCCAAATCAACCATTGCTGTTAAATCAACTCTTGGTGATATTTTTTTTGCGCGGTGCCTACTATTAGTTTTACCGCTTGATACATTAAACTCGGCCATAACTTTATAATTTAAGGTTTAAAATTGGAAGCGTTTTACTGCTTTTTATAAAGCTATAACGAAGCATAAAATAATTTATTGCATCAATGTTGCAATAAATTATTTTTTTTTGGAATAATTTTTGTCTAATTACCGGTTCGAATGGTGTCTTTAGGTATGCCTTTATTATTATCAGAGTTGGGGTTTGTATTTACAGCCGGTGTAAGATCTTTATTTTTTGATTTACTTTTTTTAGGTTTTGCTTCCTTTTTAGGTGCGGCAGGTTTCTGTTTTTTATCTTCTTTTTTCTTTTTTTCCTTTTTAGGCTTTTCAACCTTATCCGATTTTATTCTTTCATAATTAGGAATAAAACAACTTTCGGTATTAAAGGTATAAGAAATACCAACTTGAGCAAAAAAGTAAGTATCATTTCCGCCATTTCCCCTTTGAGATCCGGCAGTACCCAGGTATGTACCAGTATGTTCTCCGGAGCGATCAGAAAGTGCTTTATTTATTACCGGACTAGCGCTCAAATTAGGATAGGTTCCTTTTACATCATCCAAGTATCCGGTGAAGGCATAACGATACCCAATATCGGCAGAGAGTGTAAAAGCACCCGAAAAATTATATTTTACACCGGCACCATATGGAATTGAAAAGGCAAATTTTGAATAAGGAGTGGCTTCTCCCTCAGTTTTATATTCTCGTAAACCATATCTGTATCCATTATAATCGGCCTTAGGATTATATTTAACAGCTCCAAAGCCGAGATAAATAAATGGGGTGAATTTGGTTTTACCAACTTGAGGTATGTAATCAAAAAAATTAAATTCATTTATTACGCTAAGCTCCACCAAACTAGTTATGAAACTCAAATTGCGATTTCGCAACTGTTGATCGCTCGAGGTACTATCATTTCCGGTTATTACTCCGTAGTTATAATTCAGTTTGGTCGAAAAAAATCCGTTATAATTCCTCTTTACATACCCCCCTAATGACACCCCACTAATTTGAACAACATTATGTTCATTAAAATCTCCAATATAACCTGAACCGCCAATACCACCACCAAGCTCCCATGTTTGAGCTTTTAGTTGAGTGGTAAAAAGAATAAAAACTAAAAAAAAGTAAAACTTGGTCATCCTTTAAAATTAATAGTTACGTGCATCAAGCCCCCATAATAGTTTTTTTCTTAACGTTGATAAATAACTTTCATTATCTAACCTTATTAAGTTGAGCCTAAAATTAGCTTTTTTTACTTTAAATCTAATAGTTTTATCAATAATTGCAGTTCTTGAGTCACAAGTTATCAAATAATTTGAACTTCTGAGTTCAACTTCGAAAGAAAGTGTGCAAGTATCTGGTAAAACTATGGGCCTCACATTTAAATTATGAGGTGCAATTGGTGTTAAAACAATACTGTTTGATTGAGGAAAAATAATTGGTCCGCCGCAACTTAATGAATACGCCGTTGAACCTGTTGAGGTCGAAATGATGATACCATCCCCCCAGTAGGAATTTAAAAATTCGTCTTCCAAAAAAACATGGGTTGTAATCATAGCGGAATCATCGCGTTTATGAATAGTTATATCATTTAACGCAAAATTATTTTTTCCAAAAATTTCAGAATCAGAATTAATAGTGATCAATTCTCTGCTTTCCAAAGTAAATTTTTTATTTACAACCGCATTTATTGCATTAGAAATATCATTTTTATTGATGCTGGCCAAAAATCCTAACCTGCCAAAATTAATTCCTATAATGGGTATACCCGAATCGCCAATTACCGATACCATATCCAATAACGTACCATCGCCCCCAAGGGTTATAAACAGGTCTATCAAACCTCTTATTTCGTCGTTAGGAAGCAGTAATTTGGCATAACTGGTATCTAAATTACCCTTTAAATAATTTTGAAGCTGATGATGAATATAAATTTCAACATTACTTTGATGTAGGCTGTCAAAAACCTCTTTGATAAAAGGTAAAACTGCCGGATCATTAAATACCCTACCGTAAATTGCTATTTTCATGTGTTAGCTTTCGGGAATTTTTTTTAAATAAAGTTGATATTTTAAATTTATTCTGCTTGATTTCAACAAAATCCTAAATATATTTTAGTGCTATAGGTTTAAATAATTCATTAATAAATTGTATCTATCCTTCACACTATCGTTATTGTTTTTATTATTAAAGGTAGCTTTAATTTCATATTCGTAGCGTAAAAATGTAGCAACAATTGCAGAAATATCTTGTTTATTTACTTTTAGTGTAATTTCCATTTTTGAGGAGCCGGGGAACGAACGTACATAAGAGCTTAATACCTGAGCATTATCAGATTCAACAATTTGAGCCATTTGCGCCAACGTGTTGCTATTGTTATAAACTTCAAGTACAATAATGCCGCCGGGTTGTTCTATCGAAGTCATTGTAGCAAAATAATCATTCAGATTATTTATAGAGATAAGCCCTAAATAATTATCTTTAATATCAAGCACTGGAACCATCGTTAGATTTTGTTCATGAAAAATCCTGATGACATCATAAATGTGTTGATCTTCAATTACAAATGGATTTACCAGAGATAAGCTTAAGGCACCAATTGGTAGCTCAAAATTGGTTTCTTTAATCAGGTCATCTTCTGAAATGAGGCCTAAAAATTGGTTCTCATTAACAATTGGCAGGTGTTTAATTCTAAATTCATACATCCTGTCAATTACTTTCTGAATAGTATCAGATGTATGAACAGGAGGTATAATATCAGCAACTAGCTCAATTGCAAGCATATTTTATTGTTTAAATTTATCTAAAAACCCTTTTAGAATGATATTAAATTCTTCTGGTTGCTCCATCATGGGTGCATGACCACATTTGTCAATCCAATGCAATTCGGCATTGGGCAATAGTTCTTTAAATTCAACAGCCACATCCGGAGGAGTTATTTTGTCATTTTTACCCCAAATTAATGAAACCGGAATTTCGATCTTATGTAGATCCTTATTCATATTATGCCTGATTGCCGATTTAGCCATCGCCAAAATCCTGATCACACTATGCCTGTCATTTATAATCCTGAATACATCATCAACCAATTCTTTTGTTGCGGTTTTTGGATCATAAAAAGTATACTCAACCTTCTCCTTTACAAAATCGTAACTACCTCTACGTGGGAACGAGCCTCCAAAAGCGTTTTCATATAAACCTGAGCTACCTGTTAAAACCAAGGCCTTCACCTTTTCGGGATGTGATAAAACATAAATCAAAGCAACATGCCCACCTAATGAATTGCCCAATAAAGTAATGTTATTTAAGCCTTTATATTGAACAAATTTATTTACAAATTTAGCCAAGCTCTTTACCCCTGTAGTAATTAGCGGTAAATCATATATTGGGAGTATTGGAATAATAACCTTGTAGTTGGTTTTAAAATGATTAATTACCTCATCCCAGTTACTTAACGCGCCCATAAGCCCGTGCAATAAAAGCAAAACATCTCCCTCGCCCTCTTCAATGTAGCTAAAACCGTTTTCCTCTTTAAGCTCGAAATCCATATAAGTTTGTAAAGTTTAAATTTTAATAATTATGATTTATAAAAATCATCTTTATAAATCTATATTGCTTTTGTATAGCAACAAATAAAGCAAATATTTATGACAGTTATTAACAAATAATTTGAACGAGTTTTATTTTTAAATTATTTAATAACAGGATCAATTTTAACCCAATAATTGCTTTACTACTTCTGAAATTGTACGACCATCTGCTTGGCCGGCCAATTCTTTATTGGCAACACCTATAACTTTACCCATTTCGCTTACCGAGGTAACGTCCAGTTTGCTTATTAATTCCTGAATATATCCTTCTATTTCAAACCTTGTCATTTGTTGGGGCAAATAAACTTCAATCACCTTAAGTTCGTCCATTTCTATTTGATACAAATCGGCCCGGTTTTGAGTTTTATAAATCTCGGCCGACTCTTTTCTTTGTTTAACCAACTTTTGTAAAACTTTTACCTCCGCTTCATTAGATAAATCATCGGTAGCTCCCTTTTCGGTTTTAGCCAGCAACAATGCTGATTTAATTGCGCGTAAACCCCTCAATTTATCAGCATCTTTCGCCAACATTGCCTGTTTAATATCCTGATCTATTTTATTAATGAGCGACATATTTCTTAATTTTTAGTTTTAATTTGAATTTTCTTAATACACCTATTTAATCGGTACACTGGTTGTATTCACTCTTTGAATCATCGAAGCACTCGCTTGAGCAGTAGGCATCACCACCAAATCATTTATATTAACATGCGCAGGGCGCGATACGGCAAACCAAATTGTTTCGGCAATATCAACAGCACTTAAGGGTTCAAAGCCATCATAAACTTTTTTAGCCCTTTCTTTATCACCATGAAACCTAACTTCCGAAAATTCTGTTTCAACTGCTCCCGGATGTACACCAGTAACTTTTATTCCATGGGGTAATAAATCAACTCGCATAGCTCTATTTAAAGCATCAACTGCATGCTTGGTGGCGCAATAAACATTTCCGTTAAGGTACACTTCTTTACCGGCAATTGAACCAATATTTATGATATGACCTTTATGATTATCAATCATCCAGTTAGATACTACCTTGGTTACATAAAGCAAGCCTTTGATATTGGTATCAATCATAACATCCCAATCATCCATGTTTCCTTTATCAATTGGATCAAGACCTTGACTTAAGCCGGCGTTGTTTATTAAAACATTAATTTTCTTCCAATTATCAGGCAGATTATTTAATTGGTTTAATACTGAAGCACGATCCCTTATATCAAATGTGGAAGTAATAACCTGAATATTATGGTGCTTTGTTAAATCTTTTGAAAGCAATTCAAGTCTTTCAGCTCTTCTACCGGTAATAATAAGATTGTAACCTTCACGTGCAAACAATTTTGCACAGGCCTCCCCAATTCCAGAGGTTGCACCAGTTATCAAAGCAATTTTATTCATAATAATGCTAATTTAATTTCGAAAAATTATGCTTTTTACCTCGATTTTAATACCTATTCGAAATATAAGCTAATGGTAAAAGTATGCAAAAACAGCTTACTTAAAGGACTTGAATAGGCGGTATTATCTTGGGATAGAATATTGCCAAATGAATTGGATAATTTAATTTCGGGAGATAATTTAAAATATTCAAAATAGATGTCACAACCAAAACCAAAATCATAAGAGGCATATCCAAGATTGTTTTTGAGTTGCTTATCAAGTGGATTTAAATCATTACTATCATTTGAATTTCCTTTACCTATGGCTAAAGAATATTTAAGCCCCCCAACAACGTATCCCCTAAAATTACCTACACGGTCTGATTTTAATTTTATGGAAATCGGAAAATCAAATGTGGTTGTTTGTACTTGCTTGGTTACATTTTGGGTAACATCAACGTAGGTATATATTATCTGCTTATCTGCAAATATGAGTGAAGGGGTAAATCTGCTTTCAATATTAGGTGTTAAACTGTATCGGGCTATAAAACCTAATGAAAATCCGGGTAAACTACTTGAGGTAATGGTATTTAATTGAGATGTCACGAATTTGTTAGAAACAGGATCAAAAAAAGGAGCTCTCCAATTGGTACTTTTTACAATTTTATATGAATTACTTACATACCCTAATGAAAAACCCGGGCTAAACCTATACTGATCGGCGCCTCCACCCCAAGCAGGAGCCTCATCATAATCTTGGGCAAATAAATTTAGTTTGCAAAATATGATTACAAACAAAATAAAGAAATGCTTTTTTATCATTTAATACCGGTATAAATTGAACATATTCCAAACGCCAATGGTATGCATTTGGTATTTTTAAATCCTACTTTCTGCATTAGCAATACAAATGCTTCACCATCAGGAAAAGCAGCAACAGATTCGGGCAGATACGCGTATGCACGGGCATCTTTGGAAAATATCTTACCAATACTCGGCGTAATATAATTAAAATAAAAATTATACAACTGTTTAATTGGAAATTTTTTAGGTTTCGAAAATTCCAATACTACTGCTTTACCACCAAATCTTAGTACTCTAAGTATATCTGTTAAACCCATTTCCAAATTTTCAAAGTTTCTAACTCCATAAGCTACTGTTACGGCGTCAAACTTATTATCCTGAAATTGAAGTTTTTCTGAATCGCCCAATTTTACTTCAAATTGACTAGATAAGTGTCTTTCCTTAATTTTCTGATCAGCAATATTTAGCATACCTTGTGAAATATCAACCCCAATTATTTTATCGGGTTTCAATATTTTCAAAGCTTCAAAAGCGAAATCGCCTGTTCCTGTAGCAACATCCAATATTAGTTTAGGCTGATCGTTTTTTAATTGGTTTATAGCTTTTTTGCGCCAAATGATATCAATTCCTAATGATAAAAAATGATTTAGGAAATCATAAGTTTTTGAAATGTTGTTAAACATATCGGCCACTTGCTCCTTTTTAGTTCCTTTATCTTCGGTATACGGAATTATAATTTTAACCATAGTATTTTGGAGTCAAAGATAGTTTAAATGAACTCGAATTTCGAATGTCATTATTCCTAAATTATCTGAACAAGGTCAAATATTTAATGAATACGTTATTAAAGTTTATTAAACTTTAATAACGTATTCATTAAAATGCACCCTATTTATAAAATTCAATAATATACTGGTATGCTACCAACAACTTAAAATTACCATACCTTTATTCTATCCTCAGGCTTTTTATACAATTTATCCTCCGGTTTTATGCCAAATGCCTCATACCAAGCGTCGATATTTGTAATTGGTGCATTGGTTCTATATTGTTCTGGTGAATGCGGATCAGTTAATATACGTTGGCTGGCAACCTCTGGGCGTTGTGACGACCGCCAAACTTGAGCCCAGGATAAGAAGAATCTTTGATTTGGAGTAAATCCATCAATCTGTTTATCTGATTGCCCTTGCTGGGTTTTTTTGAATGCTGCATATGCAATATTCAAACCTCCTAAATCAGCAAGATTTTCGCCTAATGTTAAACTGCCATTAACATGCAAGGAGTCTAAAACGGTAAATTTGTTGAATTGCGCCACAACCTGATCGGCTTTGCTTTTAAATTTAGTAGCATCTTCGTCAGTCCACCAGTTTCTTAAGGTACCATCATCAGCATATTGCCTTCCTTGATCGTCAAACCCATGGGTCATTTCGTGTCCAATAACTGCTCCAATACCACCGTAATTAATTGCGTCATCAGCACCAAAGTCAAAAAATGGAAATTGAAGAATTCCTGCAGGAAAAACTATCTCATTATTTATAGGATTATAATAGGCGTTAATGGTAGGTGGCGTCATACTCCAGCGTGTTTTATCAACAGGCTTATTGATTTGGCTTATCATAAAATTAAATTTCCAAGCCGAAATATTTCTTAGGTCACCTATATAATTATTCCTATCAATACTCAAACCATCATAAGTTTGCCACTTATCTGGATATCCAATTTTTACAGTAAAGGCATTTAACTTTTTTAAAGCACGTTCTTTGGTTGCATCACTCATCCAGTTGAGGTTTTTGATTCGCTCTGCAAATGTTGCCTTCAAATTATTTACTAAATTAACCATGTATGCTTTAGCAGCCGGGGTAAAATATTTAGCTACATATAACTGGCCTAGTAATTCGCCTAAGCTACCATCAACAATTTCAGTAATTCGTTCATTACGAGGTTTTTGCACTTTTTGTCCGCTTAAAACTTTATTAAATGTAAAATTAGCATTTACAAAAGGTGAGCTTAATGATAAAACCGAAGATTTAATAATGTTCCATTTTAAATATACCTTCCAATCATCAACAGGGGCAGTACCCAATAATACATCTTCAGTTTTAATAAAATCAATTGATTCAATTATTATAGAATCTTGATGGGGTATATTAAACTTTGGCAGGATCGATTTCCATTTCAAATTAGAAGAAAATTTATCAAAAAAGGGAATAAAAAATTTATTATAGGTAACAGTTGGATCGCGCAATTCAACCCTACTTAATTGAGCTTTTGCAAGAGTCGCCTCAATGGTAAATACTATATTTGCATTTTTGGAGGCTTCCTCACTACTGCTTCCTGTTAATGTAAATAAAGTTGAAATGTATTGCTTATAGGCAGCCTGTATTTTTAAAACATTTGAATAACTTTTTATATAATAATCTCTATCAGGTAAAGTAGTACCACCTTGTTTTATTTGTACTATATTGTTATTAACCATTTTTTCATCCTGGCCTACATTAAATCCAAATAAGGGGTGCCCAAGACCGTTAATATGATCATATATAGCCTCATCAATTACTTCACTACGAGTATTTATTTTATCAATTCTAGTTAAATCTGCAATTATTGGAGTAAATCCTAATTTTTCAATTCTACTGCTATCAATTCCGCTTGCAAATAAATCACCAACTCTTTGTTCCAAACTCCCTTTGGGATTTGATTGCTTACTTATCTCATTCAACAATCCAAGCAACCTTGTAGTGTTTTCTTGTCTCAAAATATTGAAACTACCCCATCGATTTTCATTTGAAGGGATTGTATTTTGCTTTATCCAATTTCCGTTGGCATATTTAAAAAAATCATTCCCAGGGTTTACTGATAAATCCATATTTGACGGATCAATAAACTTTTTTGGAGGGATAGCACTTTTCTTTGATTTTAATTTCCCGTCCCTAATAGGCTTTGCTATTAGGCTATGTAATGGCAACGTAATTGCCAACATTAATACAATTATTTTTATTCCTGATTTCATAGTTAAAACAAAACCCGAATGTAAAAAATTTATAATAGGTACCAATATAAATTCATTAAAATTATTGCCACATAGCTTTCACTAGTATTTTTCAGCGGTTATGAAAATAGTTTGTCACAAATCAATTTTTAATTCAATAAAAAATTTGATTAAAAATATTTGTTGAATTAAAACAATGGTTTGAAACCTATTTAGAATACTTAACCCTATCTTTTATGTTTGAATTTCAATTTTAGAAACAATTTTAAAATCCATTATTAAATGTTTCTTTTTGCATTTATTTTAAATTGAAATTGGCTTTAAATTGTAAAAGAGTACAAAAAAGCCGTTACAAATTAAATATAACTTATTTACTATTGTATTTTTGTTGCAAATGAATATTTCTAAAACATATCTGCCTAAGGAAGCCGAAGAAAAGTGGTATAAATACTGGCTCGAACATAATTTTTTTAAATCAGTTCCTGATGATAGGGAACCTTATACCATTGTTATACCACCGCCAAATGTAACCGGGGTATTGCATATGGGGCATATGTTAAATAATACCATTCAGGATGTTTTGATTCGTCGTGCACGCATGAAAGGAAAAAATGCCTGTTGGGTACCCGGTACCGACCATGCCAGTATAGCCACCGAAGCTAAAGTAGTGGCCATGTTAAAAGAACGGGGAATTGCCAAAAGTGATCTGTCTAGGGATGAATTTATGAAATATGCCTGGGAATGGAAAGATAAATATGGTGGTATAATACTTGAACAATTAAAAAAGCTGGGAGCATCATGTGATTGGGATCGGACAAAATTCACCATGGATGATGACCTTTCTGATGCTGTTATTGATACATTTATTTACCTATACAACCAAGGTTTAATTTACCGTGGCATCAGGATGGTTAATTGGGATCCACAAGGTAAAACTGCAGTTTCTGATGAGGAGGTAATACGTAAAGAAGTTAATCAAAAACTTTATTTTGTTAGGTATAGAATCAAAGATAGCAGCGATAAAATAGTTGAAAAGGGAAAAAATTCAAAAAATACCATAGTTCAGGAAGATGAATTTGTAACAGTTGCTACCACCCGACCTGAAACAATAATGGCCGATGTAGCCATATTTATTAATCCAAATGATAAAAGATTTAGCCATTTACGTGGTAAAAAAGTATTAGTACCATTAGTAAACCGCGAGATACCTATATTATTTGATGACTATGTTACCATGGATTTTGGAACCGGGTGTTTAAAGGTTACCCCTGCCCATGATTTAAACGATTATGAATTGGCTCAAAAGCATCATCTACCCGTTATTGATATTTTAAATGATGATGGTACTCTAAATAAAAACGCGAAAATATTAATTGGCGAAGATCGTTTTACGGCTCGTAAAAAAATAGCGCTATTATTAGATACTGCCGGATTATTGGATAAAGTAGATGATTATAAATCGCAAATAGGATTTTCTGAAAGAACGGATGCTGCTATTGAACCTAAACTATCTATGCAATGGTTTTGTAAAATGGATGAGCTTGCCAAACCTGCATTGGATTATGTGTTAAATGGTGATATTAAACTAATACCCGATAAATTTATAAATACCTACCGAAATTGGATGGAAAATATAAAGGATTGGTGTATTAGTCGCCAACTTTGGTGGGGGCAGCAAATACCGGCTTGGTATTTACCCGATGGACAATATGTAATAGCCAAAACTCGAGAAGAGGCATTTGAACATGCACAAATCCTTATTCAAAAAAATGAAAGTGCAGAAAATCAAACTTTTAGCCTTTCTTACAATGATTTAAAACAAGATGAGGATGTATTAGATACTTGGTTTTCATCATGGCTTTGGCCTATATCTGTATTTGACGGATTTAAAGACCCTAACAATGCGGATATTAATTATTATTACCCTACTAATGATTTGGTTACCGCTCCCGAAATTTTATTTTTTTGGGTTGCCAGGATGATTATGGCCGGACACGAATTTAGAGGACAAGTACCATTTAAAAATGTATACCTCACCGGCATAGTAAGAGATAAACTTGGTAGAAAGATGTCAAAATCGCTAGGCAATTCGCCAGATCCGCTTGACCTAATTGAAAAATTTGGTGCCGATGGAGTTAGAGTTGGCATGTTATTATGTTCGCCAGCAGGCAATGACCTTATGTTTGATGAAAGCTATTGCGAACAAGGACGAAATTTCGCCAATAAAATATGGAATGCCTTTAAATTGATAAATGGTTGGGAAATTGATGATAACTTAACAAACGATAACCAGGTAGCGATTGATTGGTTTGAGAGCAAAATTAACCAAGCCCAAGTAGAGATAGAGGGTTACTTTTTAGAATATCGCCTATCAGACGCGTTAATGACCACCTATAAATTGGTATGGGACGATTTTTGCGCCTGGTATCTTGAAATGATAAAGCCTGCTTATCAGCATCCAATTGACAGAGACACTTACACTAAAACTATTGAGTTTTTTGAACAAGTATTAATATTACTACATCCTTTTATGCCATTTATTACGGAAGAGTTATGGCATGAGGATTTATTTGGAACAAGAACCGAGCTTGATTGTTGTATAGTAGCGCAAATACCCGCAATTGGGGAGATTAATTCGAAATTATTAGCTGAAATAGAAAATATAAAACAAGTTATTACCCAAATTAGGAGTGTTCGTAATTCAAAACAACTTTCTCCAAAGGATGCCTTAAAATTGTTAATAATAAATGGCTCAGGTT
Source organism: uncultured Mucilaginibacter sp. (assembly GCA_903927645.1). Lineage (GTDB taxonomy): Bacteria > Bacteroidota > Bacteroidia > Sphingobacteriales > Sphingobacteriaceae > Mucilaginibacter. The sequence continues at coordinate 43,070 of CAIYNX010000135.1, read as the reverse complement.
TACCTTATGAAAATTATTTACCTGTTTTACAGAAATTAGCAAATTTGACCGAGGTTAACTATACCAATGAAAAGATAATTGGTGCCGCAAATTTCATGGTGTCGACAGATGAGTTCTTTATCCCCCTAGAAGAAAATATCGATCCACTGGAAGAGCTAAAAAGATTGAAGAAAGAAAAAGAATATCTAATTGGCTTTTTAAATTCGGTAAACATGAAATTAAATAATGAAAGGTTTATGAGCAATGCCAAACCCGAAATTATTGATATTGAACTGAAAAAGAAAGCCGATGCCGAGGCAAAACTTAAAATCATCAACGATAATTTGTCGGCCTTTGATAATTAACAAAAATCCCGGGAATTAGTTGAACTGCGTTTTAGCTAATTCCCGGTTTACTAACAATTATTGGTAATTGGGCAAATCATCCAAAAAACTATACGTATTACTTTCAAAATTGATATTACAATAGTAATGTTTTAAACCATTGGTTACCGCCAAAAGCTTTACTTTATGGATCAAATTGTAACGGGCAACCTGATCAAAAGTTTTTTGATTGATGGTAACTGAAGGTGATTTGCATTCAACCAATAATAATTTATCGCCTTGTTGGTTATACACTAAAATATCTGTGCGCCTGCTCATACCTGCCAGTTTATGCCCACCTTCTAGTTTTATTAATGACTTTGGATATTTTTTTTGGTTGATCAGATATTGAATAAAATGCTGGCGCACCCATTCTTCAGGCGTTATCATGATTTCCTTTTTTCGGATTGGATCGAACAATGTCAATTTGCCATCGTTTTTGGTAATTTTGAAAGCATAGGGTGGTAAATTAAGAGGAAGCAATAAATCCATGTACCAAAAATCATGGATTTATTGCTTAATTCCTAATAACGTAACCAGTTATAATTTTAAATCGCCCCAACCCTCGCGGTATGTACGCTTTATAAATTGATTGGCTGGTTCATAATTGGTTACCCGCATATTTGCGCCATCCCATTTTAAGCTGGTGTACCTTCCACTAAATTTATAGCCTTCCATATTGCCATATACAGGATCAACTCGTTTTATTTTTTCTTGTATATTGAAGCTGCGCAACAATAAGTTACCAAGCAAAACGGTTTCGGTAAGCGGCCCGGCATAGCCTACAAAAGGTGAATCCACCTCAGCATTGCCAAAGCCAGCAAGGCAGGCGTCAACCCATTGCCACCAATGCCCATCCATATCACCGCTTACCCTAGGATATTTTTTCGGGATATTTACATCCTTATTTAAGGATAAAGGCAGAAGTCTTGGATGACTACCTCCCCACCCGCACGATACTTTGCCTTTAGTACCTATAAACAAGGTGCAACCCTCAAAATCATTTTCACCCGGCCAATCGCCCAGAGCATCGTTTTGATTAAGTGATGGATCCAATTCATTCAATCTTTCAGGAGTAATACCACCATCCATCCAATGTAAATCAAGCGGTTTTCCATTTTTCTGTTTGAACTTAAATTTGATTGAACTGGATACCGGACCACTTTCCGGATAAATTCCTTCTTTAAAAATCCCGCTATAAACAGTACTTGCACTACCCGAAATTTCATCCGGATAACCTAATTCAAGTAGTTTAAAAGGAGGGCCCATAATATGGCAGCCCATATCGCCAAGGGCACCTGTGCCAAACTCCCACCAGCCCCTCCAGTTAAAAGGTACCAAATTATCAATATAATTGGTTTGCTTGGCAGTACCTAACCATAAATCCCAATTTAATTCTTTTGGAATTGGAGGGGAGGTTTTAGGCCAAGAAATACCTTGCGGCCAAACAGGTCTATCTGTCCAACAATATACTTTTTCAATATCCCCAATCAAGTCGGCCTCAAACCATTCGCGCATGGTACGCATACCTTCGCAAGATGCACCCTGATCGCCCATTTGGGTAACTACCTTATATTTTTTCGCAGCTTCTGTCAAAATCCTGGCCTCATAAATATCATGGGTTAATGGTTTTTGTAAATAAAGGTGTTTGTTTAACTGCATGGCACTCAACCCAACAATTGCATGGTTATGATCGGGAATGGCGACTGTAACCGCGTCAAAGTTTTTGCCTTCCTTGTCAAACATTTCGCGCCAATCATGGTAAAAAGGAGCCTTTGGAAACTCTTTTCTACGTGGGGCAGCCATCCTTTCATCAACATCGCACAAAAAAGCAACTACCGCATTTTTTTTGGGCGCGTTGGCATAATGGTGTATATCATTCTCAGCCTCTCCTCCACAACCAACTGCAGCTATATATAATTTATCGCTAGGAGCTGTGTAACCTTTTCCACCCAAAACAAAACGAGGCACTATATAAAAACCAGCAGTGGCAATGGCCGATTTTTTTATAAAATCGCCCCTCGAAATGGTGTTATTATCTTTTGAACTCTCTTTACTATTCATAAATATTTTATTTTTTTATTAAAGGTTTTACTGCAACTTCTTTAAAAAACACAACATCATCATTACCATGGTTTTGCAAGCCAATATAACCTTCAATTGGGCGCGGCCCTCTAAATGGTTCAAAATCAAATTTACGTGCAGGAGTTGGGTCCCCTTCGGTATAATCTGTTACTTTTTGTCCGTTAACATTTACAATGGTACGTGTGCTGTCAAGGGTAATTTCCATGGTGTTCCATTCTGGTCCGGGTTTGCCTGGTTTGGCTAATGGTTTGGTTAAAGAGTATAAGGTACCGGTTACATGGTATTCATCCTCATTTGAGGTTTCTGGGTGATTATCAATTTGTACTTCGTACCCATAAAATACAGGCATCCAAGGCTCGCGTGGTTCAATAGGTATCCTAATAAAAACACCAGAATTGCTATTGCTTTTCTCCATTTTATATACCACTTTAATTATACAGTTGCTAAATTTCTCTTTGGTCCAATATAATAAACCCATACCACCATGGCTTCCGGTAAGACCATCTTTAACATACCTACTACCTGGGCCAACCTGTTTCCAACCATCCAAATCCTTACCATTAAAAAGTTGCCTCCAACCTGTATCAGTTTTTAAAACAGGGTTGTTAGCTTGGTTACTTGTTTGATTGGTTTTGTTAGTTGTACATCCAATAAATATTGGTAAAATAAAACAGATCAAAAGGGCTCTAAAAACATTTTTCATAATCATTTCTTTTTGGATTTTAGCGAATAAATATTGTCCCTATATTAGATATTGAATTTATATAGGGCTTATGAATTATAATTGGTTAGCTAAAATTAAGTATTATTATTCAACATCAAAACAAATAATGCTGATGATATTGGCAATTGTTTATTACTCTTAATTTAAACTCTCAAATATTTGTATTTTTACGATTGTGATGACGGCCCCCGAAATTTTAAAAGATTTAAAAAATAAAAAATACAATCCCCTTTACCTATTACATGGCGATGAACCTTATTTTATTGACCAAATAAGCAATTATATCGAACATCATTTATTGCCCGAGCGCGAAAAAGGCTTTAATCAAACTGTATTTTATGGAAAAGATACCGACATGATGACGGTATTAAACGCAGCGAAACGCTACCCAATGATGGCCGATTATCAAGTTGTATTGGTAAAAGAGGCTCAAGACCTGAAGTGGGGAAATGATGAAAATGATAAAAAGGGTATAAATCCTTTGCTTAATTATCTTGAAAACCCATTACCAAGTACAATTCTGGCTTTTTGTTACAAATATGGAAAATTTGATAAAAGGAAGAAGACTTATAAGGCTATTGAAAAAAAAGGGCTAATTTTCGAGTCGACACCGCTTTATGATAACAAAATCCCTAGTTGGATTGAAGGCTTTTTAAACGAAAAAGGACACAAAATTCATCCACAAGCATCGCTGGTACTTGCTGAGTATTTAGGCAATGATTTGTCGAAAATTGTTAACGAGCTCGAAAAACTACTATTAAATATACAGCCAAAACAGGAAGTAACCCTACAGCATATTCATGATAATATAGGTATTAGCAAAGAATATAATGTTTTTGAATTACAAACAGCATTGGGGAAAAAAGACGTTTTTAAAGCCAATCAAATTATTAATTACTTTGAAGCCAATCCCAAAGCCAATCCATTGGTGGTTATTTTAGGGCAAATAAATAATTACTTTACGAGAATTTTGCATTTCCATTATTTAAAAAATAAATCACAACAAAATGTGGCAAAGGAATTAGGAGTTAACCCATACTTTGTAAAAAACTATGAGCAGGCAGCAATAAATTACAACTACAGCAAAACAATTCAAATTATCAGTTACCTGCGAGAATATGATTTGAAAAGTAAAGGAGTAAACTCAACCACCAATGATGGAGGACTAATGAAGGAACTCATTTTTAAAATACTGCACTAGCTAAATAACCATACATTTTGACCATTTTAATAACCTTATCAAATTATATTTTTTTCTTAAAATTGAATTGGCATTAAAATGTGGCCTTATACATGCCCAAATAAATACGCATGATGGGTAATATTGGGGAATAAGAGTTGCGGTATTTTAACATATTATAAAAAATAAAATAAATAAATAAAAAATTAAAATTGCTATTACTTTAATAACAATACTTTAAATAAATAATTACTCCTAATTTATCTTTTACTTTAAAAAATATTAGCCTACTCAAAACTTTCTCAACTTAACAAATTAATAACCCATATGTATTCTTTTTGGTACATAAATTGATTATTTTAGTAAAATAAATTCATTTTTTTTATTGAATGGGTAAATAACTAATTTAATACTATTTAGTTTTAATGGTTGATCAAATACGTTTACAAACATTAGCTCGATTCAATAATCAAGAATTAGAGAATGATGAGGAATTACTTGAAATTGTGGAACTTGCTTCAGCAGTAAGTAATTCGCCATATGCCATGATAACCTTTATGGATAATGAGACTCAAAATCTTATTGTTCGAAAAGGAATAAGCAAAATTACGGTTCCAAGAAATATTAGCTTTTGTACCCATACATTAGCCGGAAATGATTTATTGGTAGTACCTGATTTAATTAAAGACACAAGATTTATCAATAACCCTTGGGTTACCGGAAAGGAAAATTTACGATTTTACGCCGGGGTACCCTTAATTACTCATGAAGGAGAAAAAATTGGTACTTTATGTGTATTTGATAATATTCCGCACAATTTGAATGATCAGGAAAAAATGATGATTAAAATTTTAGGAAATCAAGTTATTAAAACATTAGAATTTAGGTCAGGATTGGAAATCCTGAAAAAACATGAGATCGAACTTAGTGAACAACGCCTAATAAATAACGATGCAAATATACGTTTACGTTCTTTTTTTGAAAGCTCCACTACCTTTCAGGTTCTAATTGGAATAAAAGGTGAGATAATTGATTTTAATAAAGCAGCCTATAACTTTATAAATAATGCATATAATAATAAACTAACCAGAGGAGAACATTTTGTAAAATACGTTGATGATGCCTTTTTAGAACCCTTTACCAAAAATTATAACCTTGCTTTGCAGGGAATAAAGACCATGCATGAAGGTTCAACATTTTACGAACCATTAGGAATATTATATTGGGAAGCTACTTTTGAACCCGTTCGGAATGATGACAATGAAATAATTAGTATTTCATATACTGTGAGGGATGTTACTGAAAGAAAATTAAAGGAACAAAAAATAATAGAACAAAACCAATCTTTAGTAGATATAGCGCATATACAGGCCCATGAATTTAGGGGGCCGCTAACAACAATAATGGGTTTAATAAACCTTATAAAAGAAGAAAACTACTTGGCCCCACCTGCTTACTTTGAATACCTGGAACAAGCAGCTATAATACTTGACGAAAAAATCCGAAAAGTTGTAAGAGATGTTGAAAAAATGGTTATTGATCCAAAATAAACATTTATCTAAATTATCACATGCATTTGCGGAGGAAGATATTTTCTAGATTTATAACTTCCCCTACTCAGCAATAATTAAATAATAATTTTTTTTACCTTTCTGCGCTATCAAATATTTATTATTTATTAAGTCAATCATCGAAAATTGTTGATCAACACTTGAAATTTTATTTCTGTTTATAACCGTGCCACCTCCTAGTATCATTTTTTTTGCTTCACCCTTTGATGGAAATACAGAAGTTGAAACAGCCAATAAATCAACCACATTTATTCCATTTACTAACTCATTTTTTGTAATTTGAAAATTTGGAACACCATCAAATAAGGATTGAATTTCCGCATCATTTAATTCATTTAAAAACTCAATTCCGGTATTTCCAAATAAAAACTCAGTTGATTTAATGGCTTTCTCGTATTCAGCTTCGTCATGCACTCTTATAGTGATGTCTTTTGCTAAAGCCTTTTGCAGTGTACGAAGGTGAGGGGCTGTATCATGTTCTGTTTCCAATGTTTCAATAGTTGCTCTATCAAACAAGGTAAATATCCTGATATAGGTTTTGGCATCATCATCGCTTGTATTTAACCAAAACTGATAAAATTTATATGGAGATGTTTTTTTTGCATCCAACCAAATATTGCCACCCTCTGTTTTACCAAATTTACTTCCATCGGCTTTTTTTATCAATTGGGTGGTAATGGCAAAAGCTTCTCCCCCATCTTTCCGCCTGATTAACTCAGTACCCGTAACGATATTTCCCCATTGATCAGAACCTCCCATTTGTAATGAACAATTATGATTTTTCCATAAATAATAAAAGTCATAGCCTTGAACCAATTGGTACGAGAATTCAGTAAATGACATCCCGGTTTCGCCACCAATTCGGTTTTTAACCGAATCTTTGGCCATCATATAGTTTACCGTAATATGCTTACCTACGTCCCTTATAAAATTAAGGAAAGAGAAATCCTTAAACCAATCATAGTTATTCACCATTTTGGCGCTGTTACTACCACAATCAAAATCAAGAAATTTCTCAAGCTGGTTTTTAATTCCTGCTAAGTTTTGCTGCAGTACTTCCTCAGATAGCAAATTACGTTCGGCCGACTTACCTGAAGGATCACCAACCATACCAGTTGCTCCGCCTACCAAAGCAAAAGGTTGATGCCCGGCACGCTGAAAATGGATCATCGTCATGATTTGCGCCAAGCTGCCAACATGTAAAGAATCGGCAGTTGGGTCAAAACCAATATAACCAGAAACCATCCCTTTATTTAATAATTCTTCGGTACCCGGCATAATATCATGCAGCATACCACGCCAACGTAATTCATCAACAAAATTCATTTTTATATCCATTTCAAAAGTGGCAAATATAGCAGAATTAATTTTGCCCCAATTAGTACATTTTGTTTAGACTGTTTATAAATAATGATTAAAAATTAATTAAAATTAACTGATATAAACCGCTTTTAAATTAAAAACTGTAAATTGTGATAATACATGCTGTTAAACACATTAAATGAATTTTTTATCTCATTTTTATTTTGACAAGGAAACAGATAACTGCTATCATGTTTTAGGTACCGTATTGCCTGATCTTTTAAAAAATGCTGATAAAACCATTGTTCTTCATCCTGAAAAACTTCAAACAAATAAAACGGAGTTCAATTCCATAATAACTGGTTGGAACAAACATTTGGAAGTTGACAGATATTTCCATTCATCTACCTTTTTTAAAGAACATGCCCATCATTTAAAAAACCTGTTGAAGCCAGCGATTGTGGACTCGCCTGTTAAGCCTTTTTTTTTAGGGCATATCGCGTTAGAGTTATTGTTAGATAATCTACTTATAACAAGTAAAAAAATAATAGTAGATGAGTTTTATAACCAATTAATGAATTGCGAAAAACCTGTTATAGATGAATTTTTACTTATTGCTGGCTTAAAAGAAACCCATAGCTTTCATAAATTTTTTGAAGATTTTAACAAAAATAAATATTTGCACTCCTACGCCAATATTAATCAAGTTGCATATGCCCTAAAAAGAATTTGTATGAGGGTTTGGAGTAATCCGTTTACCCCCAAAAATGAAGAACTTATGAATGAAATCTTAGCTGCTAATAGATTGGAATTGAGTGAACGCTACGTAGATATTTTTGAAGAAATTGAAATAAAACTAAATACCAAAACTGCTATTTAAAATTTTAATGCGTTTTATAGCTGGCCAGGTCATTATATACTTGACGGAACGAACTTCTGATTCCTAAAGTAATCATTTTGGTATTATCAGTAAATTTATCATTTTGCTCCGTTCTGTAAATACCTCCTAATTCAATTCTTAAATTGGTTTTGGGGTTAATTATATAAGCAATTTTACTTTCAAAGTAACTTAAATTGGTAGTTAAACCTTGGGTGGTATAATTGTTATAAATACTTTTAGGCTTCGTATATAACAAAAATATGTCTTTTCCATAATTAATGCCATTTTCATTTAAGCCATATCTACCGAAATCAGATTCTAGGCTAAAATCGAACCTTTTATGGGAATAGTTTAATAACCCAACCAATTCTCTAAAATTTGCCCCCCAAGGATGAGCCAGCGGTTCGCCGCTATTTGAATAGTTTTCAATGGCCGACCTAGCAGAATAGGTATATGGTTTAACATTATTTGTTTCCAATAAAAAATTAAGGTTTTTAATTGTGAATAAATTAGTACCTCGAAAACCTATTTGCCATCCATATTTATTGGTATAGGCCCCATTGCTCGAAAAAAAATCGACAGCATGAAATTCATTTAAGCTAAACTGACCATATACAGTGATACCGTTACTAATTTTATATTTACTGGTTAACCCCAATAATGCTTTATCAGGATCATTTGTAGCGTTATCAATTGATTTCAAAAAGATAAATGGATTAATATAGTTAAAATCGAATGGTCTATTAACCCCATTGTCATCCGTAAAAAATCCGGTCAGATTTTCAAAAAAGCCAAATGATAATCTATTATTTACGCTCCAATCTAAATAATGAAAAACACCAAATTTCTTTCTGTCATATCCTAACTGTGAAGTAGTGGCCGGATCATCCATAACGGTCCACATGGCCATATATTTCAACCTGCCTAATGAACCTGTAAGTCTAAAAAATGGGTAGGGTGTTGAAAAATCAGACAGCAGAAGCGAACGATAACCATCACCAATGAATGTTTTTTCGCGTCCGGCACTAATGCTGAAATACTTTGAAGGTGTAAACGAAAGTACCCCACTTATCATGGTACTTTGAAAATTATTGTTGCCATTATTGCTAGCTACTCCCTCACTTGGTATTATACCCACTTGCTGTATGTAAGTGGTTAAATATTCAGGGCTAGCTTGGTCGTTATAATAAGCATTTATATAATAGGTAAATTTATTACCCAATTTACCTCCAAACTGCAAACCAATATTGGCTATACTTGTTGTTCTCTTACCGGCTAAATCATTTCCAATAACAAATTCGGGTAAAATATCAGCATAAAATGATGCGTTACTTACACTGTAATTAAACAAATGCCCATTAAATATTTTATTATCGGCTTTTTGTTTACTTAAAAACGGTTCGCCATTACCTAAACTTTCAAATGATTTAGAGAGCAATGAATCTTCTAAAACATATGGTTTTAAAGCGGTGTGCCCGCCAAAACTTGTTGCATATAAAACAGGATTTAGCTTCTGATAAAATTGATATGAATATGATTGGTTAGCCTCTTGCCCGTAAACTATAGCTCCCAATAAATTTATTATTAGTAATAAATAATACTTAATTACTTTATATGGGTACAAATTGTTCATAATTGTTTTTGGATAAATAATAAAGGTAAATTAAAAATCGCGGTACAAGTTCCTGAAACCGCTTTTAAATCCTATGGTTAATAAAGCAGTTTTGGTATCTGTTTGGCTACTTTTTTCTTGCCTTAACAAAGCACCAACCTCAATTTTCAAATTATATTTAGGGTTCAACATATAACCTAGGGTTCCTTCGGCAAACTTAATAGTTGCAGGCACGCCCACTCCGGAGTTATTGATAATTTGCGGAAGGTTTACATAATTAACAACTTGGATTTCGCTTCCATAATCATTATAACCTAAATTATTAGCCAGATTTACATAATAACCTTCAAACTGAAAATCGAACTTATCAATGGTATAGTTTACTATACCCAATAATTCCTTAAAATTAGCACCAAACGGATCACCCAATGGATCGCCAAAATGGGTATAATTAACTATCGCATTTTGCCCATAATATACACTTGGCGACACAGTATTATATTCAAATAGATAATTTAGATGCTTCAAAAAAAATAAATCAGAACCCCTAACTCCTATTTGATAACCTGTAGAATTACTTAATCCGGAATTTATGGTTTGATCCATTACAAACTGCCCATAGATTGAAGTTTTATCAAACAATTTATACTTGACATTTAAACCGGCTAGGGTATGATCAGCTACTTGGGTGGAAGGCCCTAAAGCTGGAGAGAATAATATGGGGTTTATAATATTTAAATCAAAGCCATGTAAATTACCTTGATTATCAGCTTCTTCACTTATTAAAGCATTAAAAAATGCTACCGATGCTCTTTTGGTAATATTCCAATCTATATAATGAAACACTCCATATTTGCGCCTGTTATTGGTAAATACATTAAAATTTGGTGCATTACGATCTTGAAAATAGGCCCAAATACTAGTGTATTGAATACTTTTTGTTAAATCAATTGAAAATTTAAAAAATGGATAATTAGGCGCATTATCTGATAATAATAAAGATCGGTATCCATCGCCAATAAAAATTTTATCCTGTCCAAGGGTAAGTAATATATTTTTAGCAGGCTTATAACCAATAATTGAAGTCACCCTCGACCAATCTGTAGAACCATTTGAATAAGGTAAAACATTTACCGGATATTCGCTGGGAACAAGCCTTTTAGCATTAATATAGTCATTAATATAATTCGGGAATTTTCCTTGATTTTCATACAAACTTGTATAAATGTAAAAATTTTTACCAACCGTTGCACCAAATTGAAAACCGCGCGAGTTAAGGATTGTACTACTCTTTCCCAAATAATCGTTCCCTTTTTCAACATCCCATAAAAAATCAAAGAAAATATTGTAATCATTGGTTTTAACATCAATTTGATGTTTTGGTAAAAAGGTACGTTTTAACCAATTTTTATGCGAATAATCAGTTTTTACGAATAACAATGAATCATATTGTTTTTTAATAGCCGATGAATCCGAAATAAAATAAGGCTTCATCGAAGTATGTTCATTGGTATTTATAGAATATAGGCTTGTATTTAACTTTTGATAAAATTGGTAGGTATATGGCTGATATATTAATTGACCAAATAGCTCAGTTGTAGCAAACAAACATGAGAAAAATACAACAACAAGCAAACACCTTTTTTTGATTGCGTAAACGTAGATCATGCAAGCAAAGATAAATATTTTTATTGAGCACTGATTTTTAGTAAACAAAGTATTACCAGGCATCAGTGCTCAATAAAGTTTATATATCAAATTCGGTTTATTAAACCACGTTCAACCCTTTTATTGTACGACCAGAAAAATACTATAGGGAAAATAAATAGGTTAAAAATAGTATTGGTAATTAAGCCCCCAATAACTACAATAGCCAATGGTTTTGACGCTTCAGATCCAATTCCGTTTGATATTGCTGCAGGTAAAAGCCCAATGGCAGCCATCATGGCAGTCATAACTACTGGTCTTAGCCTATCAGCTACACCTACTTTTATGGCTATCGCGAATGATGTCCAGGAAGTATGGTGCTTTAATTGGGTAATATTGAATTTAAACTTAGAAATTAGGATCACACCATTTTGAACACATATACCAAACAAGGCAATAAAGCCTATCCCTGCCGAAATGTTAAAATTAACACCCGTTATAAGCAAAGCTAAAATTCCACCCATTATGGCAAAAGGTACATTATTTAGCACTAAAAGTGAATCGCGGAAATTGCCAAATAATATGAATAGAATAAAGAAAATTACCAATAAACTAATAGGCACCACCTGACTTAACCTTTTGATAGCTCTTTGTTGGTTCTCAAAATCACCGGCCCATTGCAAATCATAACCTTTTGGTAGCTTTATTTGTGCATTTACCTTATCCTGTGCTTCCCTTATAGCACTACCCATGTCTCGCCCTCTAATTGAAAATTTAATGGCTCCGTAACGAAGATGGTCATCCCTATATATCATACTTATACCAGTAATTTTTTTAATAGCTGCTATCTCTCTTAGGGGTACCGTATTATTATTTAATGTTGGGACACGTAAATCACCTATTGCTTCCTGGTTATTTCTAAAATCCTCAGGGTAACGTATCCTCAGTTCGAATTTTTTTTCACCCTCATAAATTTGAGTAGCTGCCTTCCCCCCTATGGCCATTTCTATTACCGCATTTGCATCTGCCGCTTGTACACCATATTGAGCCATTTTATCTTGATTAAGATCTATCTGTAATTCTGGCTGACCTATATTATGTAGAATGCCTAAATCCTCAATTCCTTTCACACTCTTTAAAATAGAATCAATAGCAACTTCCTTTTTTTCAATAAACTTGTAATCCTCACCAAATAATTTAACTACAATTGAACCTTTAACGCCTGATACTGCCTCCTCTACGTTATCCGATATTGGTTGCGAGAAATTGATATCAATTCCGGGAAGATATTTTAATTTTTCCTGCATTCGCCCAATTAACGCTTCCTTGGTTTCTTTTCGTTTCCATTCATCTTGCGGATAAATATCAACATGGAATTCAATATTATAAAATCCCGTAGCATCTGTACCATCATTTGGCCTGCCTGTTTGTGATAAGACCTGTTTTACCTCATCAAAACTTAAAAATATTTTACGAATTTCGTTTGATAGCCTTACTGATTCTTTTAACGATATACTTAAAGGACCAGTTGCCCTTACATATATGGCTCCTTCATTTAGTTCGGGTAAAAATTCTGTTCCCAAAAATGTAAAACAAAACAAACTCACTAATAAGGCTACTATTGATATAGGGAATACTATTTTACGTGCCTTAAAACATACTGCATAAAAACGCATGGCGTTGCGTGTTATAAAATCAACAAAATAGTTATGTTTTTCTTTTACGTTTTTATTCAATAATACACTTGCCAATGCCGGAACAAGGGTAAAGGTCATGATAACTGCCCCTAATAAAGCAAACCCTAATGTCCATGCCAAAGGCGAAAACATTTTGCCCTCAACCTTTTGGAAACTAAAAATTGGAAGCAGCCCGGTAATAATAATGAGTTTAGCAAAAAATATGCCCTTGCCATTAACCAAGCAGGCTTTTTTTATGAGCCCTAACTTGCTCAGCTTATTATATTGTTCCATGCCTACCTCTCTCGATTTTTGGTCGAGTATTACAAAAATACCCTCAACCATTACCACCGCCCCATCAATTATAATCCCAAAATCAATGGCACCCATTGATAAAAGATTGGCCGACATTCCCTTCAGTTTTAAACAAACAAAGGCAAATAAAAGCGCTAAGGGAATAATTAGCGAAACTATTAAGGTAGTACGCCAATCGGCCATAAACAAAAAAACAATTACCGTTACAAACAAAATTCCTTCGGCCATGTTATGCAATACGGTATTGGTTGCAAAATTTACCAGCGTTTCTCTATCATAAAAGGCAGAAAGCTTAACATCATCAGGTAAAATTTTATTATTCAGTTCACTTATTTTTACCTTTAGGTTTTTTATTACTTCACTCGGGTTTTCACCTTTTCGCATTACAACTATCCCTTCTATAACATCGGGATCTTTGTCTCTTCCAACTTGGCCCAAACGTGGTAAGGCGGCCTCCGTTACTTCGGAAATAGTTTTTACATAAATTGGGGTTCCTTTTATATTGTTGATAACAATATTTTTTATTTCGCCAATGTTATTTAGTAAACCAATTCCTCTAACCACATAGGCTTGCCCGGCTTGCTCAATAACATCCCCACCAACATTCACGTTACTTTTTGAAACAGCCTCAAACAATTGGAGTGGTGTTACATTATATTGAATTGCTTTTTTGGGGTCGACAGTAATTTGGTAAGTCTTAACCTCACCGCCAAAACTATTAATATCTGCTACACCTGGTACTGCTCTTATTTCGCGTTCAACTACCCAATCCTCAATTGTTTTTAATTCTCTAACAGTGCGGCGGTTACTGCTTAATGTAAAGCGGTAAATTTCGCCGGTTGGCCCATATGGAGGTTCAACAGAAGGGTTTACACCGTCGGGTAAATCGGCATCGGCTAAATGATTGTTTACCTGTAAACGTGCAAATGCATAATCAACATCGTCTTCAAATGTTATTTTTACAACCGAAAGCCCAAATAATGAAGACGAGCGAATGCTTGTCTTTTTTTCGGCCGGATTCATTGCAATTTCAAGAGGCCTAGTTACGAACTTCTCAACCTCCTCTGCACTCCTTCCTGGCCACTGTGTAATAATGGTAACCGAAGTATTGGTTACATCCGGAAATGCATCAATACTAATGGTTTTAAAGCTGATATATCCTGCAACAGCCATTAACGCGGTTACAAAAAATATAAAAAACTTGTTTTTTAAAGCGAAGGAGATAATATTTTTTATAAATCGGTTCATTTTAATTTCGGATTTCGGATGTTCGATTTCGAATTTGTTTTCATATCGGATATTGGCAGGTTAGCAAATTGGCTCGGATTCGTTTAAAGTATCAAGTTTTAGTATGGTGTATCAAGACTTTTATTAAACAGTTTTATGAGGCTTATAATTCTGTTAATCCTAAAATCCTGCAAATTCTGATTTAGACAATTTATTTTTAGTATGGAATTTTAAAATTAATCTTTTAATGATTCGTATAAATAAACTTGCCTCGAGCTGATCACAACGTCTCCGGGCTTTAAACCACTGCTTATGTATGCTCTGTTTTCTACAGTTTTAACAATCTGAACTGGCTGTATCCTTACTTTTGCCTTGCTGTTATCAACTACAATTACATAGTTTTTATCATTGTCAAACACCAACGATTTGGTATAGATAAAAGGAAGGCTATCGCCCGATTTAGCACTAATGTTAATGTTGGCAAACATTTGGGGTTTTAATAGGTTTCCCGGATTGTTAACCTTAATTCTGGCATGCATAACCTTATTATCCGGATCAAGCATATTATCAATCTTATCTATTTTACCGTCAAATTCCTTATCAGGATATGATAGCGTTGTAATTTTAACTTTATCTCCAACTTGTATCCTCGAAATGTCTGATTCGTAAACATTCACCAATACATAAACAGTTGATAGGTTTGCTATTGTAAAAAGATTTTGTCCGTTATCAGCCCTAACCTGAGTATTATTGCTTAAATTTCTTTCAACCACAAAACCATTCAAAGGCGATTTTACTTCATATCCTTTTCCGTTGCTTTTGTTAATATCAACAACTGCGCTTGCACGTTTACCTTCAGCTTGTGCCTTTTGATAGTCTGATTCTGCCTGTTCTAAATCTTTTTGAGAAGCCAGACCACCTTTATACAAATCCTGAGTAGCTTCAAAAATCCTTTTAGTGTTTCTAATATCCGCTTCGGAGGCTACAAAATCTTTGGTATAGGCAGCCATCTCGGCACTTTTTAAAATGGCCAAAGTTTGTCCGCTTTTAACTACATCCCCTAATTGCACAGTTACATTTTGAGCAACCCCGCTTACCATCGGGTAAATTTTAACCATCTTGTTTTCATCAGGAGCTATACTTCCTGTAAGGGTAAATTGCGATGCAGCACTTGCTGATTTTACAGTATCTTTTAGTAGCGTTTTTAACAATTCGTCTGTAACCTGAAACTTTTCGTCCTTTTGTTGATTTTCTTCAACATGATGACAACTTTCCAAGCTAAATCCGGTAATTATTAGGGCTAAAAATAATATGTTAAATTTTTTAGGCATGTTGATGCTGAATTTTATTTATTAAAAAATAGTGTACCTGTTACAAAATTAAGTTGTTCTAATGAGGTGATCCTACTTAATTGTAATGCGTTTAATTGTAGTGTATTTAATTTATAGGCGTCGTAAAAATCTAAAAACTCTAATAAACTTAAATTACGCTTTTCGTAATTTATAGATACTTCTTGTATCAAATGGTTAAAGTCTGACTTAAATTGAGGATCGAAGCTATTATAAAGTTTTTCTAACCGTAAGGCGCCCTTATAATTGCTGGCAACGTCTCTTTCTATCTGCTCTTGTACACTTTGCAACTGGATTTTACTTTGGTCGATAGCAATTTTTGCTTGTTTGATATTACCTTGGTTCCTGTTAAAAAAGGGCAGATTAAACTCAATACCGGCACCTAAATAATTGGTGCCATAACCCCCTAACTTATCATAGTTTAATGATAAAGAAAAATCAGGAATGGCGGTTGATTTTTGTAGTTTAAGGTTCAAGGTATTGTATTGAATACTTGATTTAGAAAGCCTTAGGTCATATCTATTTGTATAGGCAGAATCAAGCAATTGCTGATAGGGTATTTTTGATACCACCTCCTTGCCATCTAAATCATAATTAAACTGTGGTTCAATGGTTGTTGCCGGTCCTTCTTTTATTAACAATTTAAATTCGCTTTGAATAGTATCAATGCCAACCTGCAAATTGTTATACTCAGCTTGCAAGGAATATAATTGCGATTGTATACGCAAAACCTCCTTTTGCGAAATGTTTCCTTTTTGATACTGTTGTTTAAATACCGACAATGTTTTTGTAAGGGAGTTGATTTCTTCGTTATATACTTTAGCTGATTGTTGCTGAAAGTAAATACTGTAAAAATCATTCCTTAGGGTAAATTTAAGAGTTCGCAATAAATCAAAAAACTGGTATTGAGCTTGCTCCACCCCAATTTTGGCTAATTGAATGTTTTTATTTCGTTTGCCAGCAGTAGAAAATAGCTGAGAGATGCTGAAGGCTTGCTCCTTGTAACCACCTGATTGTCCGCTTGTATAAATACCGTTCGAAAAACTAAAATCAGGGTTGTTAAATAAGCGTGCAGTAATTATCTGCGCATTGGCATTCTCAATATTATACTGCTGTATTATTAAACGTAAATTCTTTTTAATAAACAGGCCTTCGGCCTGTTTAAGCGTTATTTTAAGTGTATCAGGGGTATTGCTTTGGGCCAGAGTTACTTCCGAATGAAATAAAATTAAAAATTGAAGCGGAAGCGTTAAACAAATAAATTTATAGAACATATGTATCTTTGATGGTACAAAATTATACTTACCAAATTAAAGGAGTATTAAAAAGAGATTAGAATTAGATTAGATTTGTTACCTTCTAAATTCAACAGTAAATGTAGTGTAATTGTTTTTTATTGATTGAACGTTAATGGTACCGTTAAATAGCTTAATAATTTTATTGGTTACATAAAGCCCGATTCCATTTCCATTATAATTTCTTACATTTTCGGCACGGAAAAAAGATTCAAAAATCTTTTCTATTTCATAATCAGGAATGCCTATTCCAATATCAGTAATTTCAATCTTTATAAAATCATTACCTGCATAAAAATCGCATTGCACAGGTTTATTACCCGAAAACTTGAAGGCATTATTAATAATATTGTTGAAGGCTATTATTAGGAGTGATTTATTTGCTAAAACCTGTAAATTTTCTTGTTGTGCCGGCAGATGTAAAATTTTTAAATTAAACATTCCTTTTCCTTTTAAATTGTTCCAATAATCACTAAGTTCCCAAACCAGGTCATTAATATCAACAGGTAAATAGGCTGGTTGGGTATAGTTCATATCTACATTAGCCAGTTCAAGCAAACTTGTAATGGTTTCTTTTAATTTAGTAGCATCATTTAATACCGATGATAATAGCTCATCATACTCGGCACTAGTCCTTACCTTATTTCTTGCTATTTCAATTTCGCCAATAATAGTGGTAATTGGTGTTCTTAATTCGTGCGATGCGTTTATAATAAAAGTTTGTTGCAGCTCAAACGCATTTTCAAGATGTTCTAACAACTTATTAAAATTCTGAGCCAACGCGCTTATTTCGTCCTTCCCATTTCCTTCATCAACCCTCAAGCTAAGGTTACCGGCTCTAACTTGTTGCATTTGATTTATTACCCTGTCAATAGGTTGTAAGGCTTTTTGCGCAAACCAGCGGCTTATTATAAACAATCCAGCGGTTACAAATAATAATAAAAAGGCCATGCTTTCAATTAGGTCTTTTACCCTTTTATTTCCCTGAAAATCTATA
The DNA here is from genome assembly GCA_903927645.1 of uncultured Mucilaginibacter sp. Classification (GTDB taxonomy): domain Bacteria; phylum Bacteroidota; class Bacteroidia; order Sphingobacteriales; family Sphingobacteriaceae; genus Mucilaginibacter. The sequence continues at coordinate 24,848 of CAIYNX010000135.1, read as the reverse complement.
GCTGATACTAAAATTACAAAGTCGCCCTGGTTATCTTTATAAAATAAGCCAACAGACTGCCTTAAACCTTCTCTAAATTCGGCAAGTTTCCCTTTCCTAACTGCGTTAATGATATCACCTGTCCAAAATTGATTTTGATCTTTAATAAAGGAGGCCGAATTTTTGTCGTTATAAAATCTTATTACTTCGGCAGGCAATTTTTGCAAATAACGATCACGAACATGGCTCAGCGAATCGGGGGTTATTTCATCTGCTTCAAGATATAGCTGTGCTGCAACATTAGCCCTATCCATTAAACGACCGTAAAAATCAGATTTAACAAATGAGCTAAAGGTTATACAAATTACTACTTCAACTATCAACAATACCAAAGCACTAACTGAGGTAAAATAAAGTGATAATCTGTTTTTAATTTTCATTTACCAGATCCTGATTTTAAAACATATCCCATGCCTATAACCGTATGGATCAATTTACTCTTAAATCCTTTTTCAATCTTATTTCGTAGGTAATTTACATACACGTCAATAAAATTAGTTCCGGTATCAAAATCAATATTCCATACACGTTCTGCAATAAACTCTCTTGATAATACCTTATTTGGGTGCCTCATAAACAACTCAAGCAATGTAAACTCTTTGGCTGTTAAATTAATTTCTTTCCCAGCTCTTTCAACTATACTTGTCCATAAATCAAGTTTTAAGTCTTCAAATGTTAAAGTATTATTTTCGTTTAATTGTACAACCGCTTGTCTGCGTAATAATGCCTCTAACCGTGCAAGTAATTCGGTAAAATGAAATGGCTTTACTAAATAATCATCGGCACCGGCTTTTAAACCGGCAACTTTATTTTGTACCTCATCTAATGCAGTAAGCATTAAAATAGGTACTGCGGAGTTTTTAGACCTTATTTTTTGGCATAAATCAATCCCGTTCATATCAGGTAGCATAACATCCAGTACCAATAAATCAAAGGTAGCTGTATGAAAAACTCTTAAGGCTGCTGCTCCATCATTGGCAACATTAACTCTATATCCTTGCTCCTTAAGCCCCTTACAAATAAAAGCGGCAACTTTTTGCTCATCTTCAACCAGTAATATATTATGCATACCTATTTTTATGAAATAATTAAATTAGCTTACAATTTAATTCCTCTTAAAAATTCTTCTATTCCCATAGCCCTTTTACCCTCCATCTGAATTTGATCTAAGGATATATATCCATTGCTTGCGGCAAACTTTAAGTATGTTTTATGATCGGTAAAATATTCGCCAGCATTCAAGTTGGTTTTTAGCACCTCGTACCCGGCTTTAAAAATTTTCAACACCTTACCGTTTAAATGAGTATATGCGGTAGGAATTGGACTAAGCCCTCTAATTTTATTATAAATTTCCTCTACAGGTTTATTCCAATCAATCAAACAATCCTCCTTAAATAATTTAGGCGCATGCTTTAATTCTTCTCCGTTTAGCAATTGCGACTGCGGATGTTCATTATATCTCCCACTTTCAATACCCTTTACTGTTTTAACCAGTAATCCGGCACCCTTCTCCATCAAACGGTCATGTAATTCGCCGGCGGTTTCACTACCTGTAAGGGTAATTTTTTCTGTAAATAAAATATCTCCAGTATCAATCTCGTGTTTTAAAAAGAAAGTAGTAACCCCAGTCTCTTTTTCACCATTTATTAAAACCCAGTTGATAGGTGCTGCTCCTCGGTATTGTGGTAACAAGGAGGCATGCAAGTTTAGTGTACCTTTTGATGGCATTGCCCAAACCACTTCGGGCAACATCCTGAATGCAACAACTACCTGTAATTCGGCATTAAATGCTTTTAATTCAGCCAAAAACTCCGGACTTTTTAATTTCTCGGGCTGAAGCACTTTTAAACCTTTTTCAAGCGCATATTGTTTTACTGCCGATTCACCAATTTTTTGGCCTCTGCCAGCAGGTTTATCAGGAGCAGTAATCACTGCTACTATTTCGCAACCCGCAGTTAACAAGGCATCCAATGAGGCGACAGCAAACTGAGGAGTACCCATAAATATTATTTTCATATTTTTGCTACCTTTTTTAACAAATTCATATCAAATTAACAATATTATAATCAAAATTTAAATATACAATCTATTTTAATAGTTTTTAGGGTAAAAATCCTTGTCTAAGGATACAATAAATATTTATTTCGAATCGCCTTAAAACCATCGAGTGCCTGGGCCCAGCTGGCCTTTATTTCTTTTTCAGATTTACCTTCTTCAATTTGTTGTTGCAATTGCTTATTGCCTACTAATTTAGTAAAGTAGCTGTTAAAATAATGTGCCTTATCAGGAAAAGCCTGATACAATTCAATTAGCCAATTTAAATTAATACCTCCTTGAAGGGGCAGCTTATATTCCTTTAGATCAATACCAAAACATATTTTATTTTTTTGTGGAGGTTCGTCGCTCATACCCGGAATTGCTATAGGCGAAAATGAAAAATTGTATTTTCCTCCAAGTGCTGGGTGTCCAATTTGCAAAAATGGGTAAAGTGTACCTCTGCCCAAACTAAGTACGGTTCCCTCAAATAAACAAACCGAAGGATAAAGTAAAATAGATTTTTCGGTGTTTAAATTTGGTGAAGGATTTACAGGTAGTTTGTAGTGCTTACTGTGTGTATAATTTGCAAGTTTTATTATCCTTAATTTACATTGTACATGATTTTTGAGCCAGCCTTCACCATTTAACAAACTCGCATACTCGGCAATGGTTAAACCATATACAATTGGAATGGGGTTAAGGCCAATAAATGACCTATACGCTGTATCTAAAACTGGCCCATCTACATAAAAGCCATTTGGGTTTGGCCTGTCAAATATCATTAGCTCAATATTATTTTCGGCGCATGCTTCCATTACGTATTGCAAAGTTGATAAATATGTATAAAAACGAACGCCAACATCTTGTATATCAAAAATTAGGAGGTTTAAGCCTTCTAAATCTATAGTGGTTGGTTTGTTATGCTTGCTTCCATATAGGGAAATTACGGGCAATCCACTTTTAGCATCAATGTCATTCTTAATTTCAGCTCCATCGCTTGCATTGCCTCTAAAACCATGCTCCGGACCAAATATTTTTTTTACCCGAATACCCAGACTCAACAAAGTATCAAGGCTTAAAGTTTTGTTTTTCCCTATAACAGAAGTTTGATTTATTACCATACCTATATTTTTACCGCGTAAATAAGGGAGATATAAATTAATTTGGTCGGCACCGGTTATAATTTCCTGATTGTATTGTTTAGAAATATAATCATATCCGATGTGATTTCGCTTCTGAGCCATTGTTTGATGATAAAAAAAACAATTGCCTAGTATTAATAAAAACATGACAAAACTTTTCAGCATAAAATTGAATTAGCTTATTGATAAAAGTACAAGTTTTAACTGCAAAACATGCATATTTGCGAAGGTACAAAAAACACATAGCTTTGAATTTATCATACTTTTTAGCCCGAAGGATATCATTTAAATCCAAACGTACTTTCTCAAAGTTAATAGTACGCATTGCTATTGTTGGGATAGCGCTCGGTTTGGGCATTATGATTTTAACCTTGGCCATTTTAAAGGGATTTAAACAAGAAATTCGAGAAAAAATAAGAGGCTTCTCGGGCGATATGATGGTATTAAAATATGACCTAAATAATTCATATGAAAATTCACCATTTAAAAATGATACTACTTTTTTAATAAAAGCAAAATCAAATCCTTACATTAATAAAGTAATGCCTTTTGCTACAAAGCCTGGTATTATAAAAGCTAATGGTGAAATTGAAGGGGTATTGTTAAAAGGTGTTGACAATACTTACGATTGGACATTTTTCAAAAAAAGTTTGCGATCAGGTACGGTGCTCAATTTTGGTGATTCAACTGAGGTAAAAAAGCAATTGTTGATTTCACAAACAATTGCCAATAGTTTAAAATTAAAAGTGGGCGATAAAATAATCATGTACTTTGTACAGGAACCTATTCGTAGAAGACAATTTGTTATTAAAGGCATATTTGATTTCGGAATTGAAGATGTCGATAAATCATATGTAATTGGTGATATATCGCTGATAACACGATTAAATAATTGGAACCCGGATGAAGTTGGTGGCTATGAAATAAAAATTAATAATTTTAATAAGTTACGTGAAACTGAGGAAATTGTAAATGGGTTATTACCTACCAAACTAAAATCGTATACGGTAACTGATACCTATCCGGCAATTTTTTCCTGGCTCGATCTGCTTGATGGTAATACCAATGTAGTATTGGGTTTGATGATAATTGTTGCGGTAATAAATATGATTTCGGCACTACTCATTATGATACTTGAACGTACTAATTTTATTGGAATTATCAAAGCTATGGGTGCACGCAACTGGGTAATACAAAAAATATTTTTGTACAATGCAATTTATTTAATTGCAATTGGCATGCTCATAGGCAATATTTGGGGCTTTGGTTTTGGTTTACTACAACAACAAACTCATTTTTTTAAACTAAAAGAAGCTACTTATTATATGAGCTTTGTACCAATTCAATTTGATATTGGTGATTGGATATTTTTAAATGCCGGTACTGCTTTTATTTGTATTTTGGTAATGCTAGGCCCATCAATGCTGGTAACAAAAATAACTCCCGTTAAGGCAATAAGGTTTAAATAAAAAATTTGATTTTAATTAGAAAATAAATTTTATCAACTACTTTTATAATAAATTTAATTTATGTCGTTATAGCCTTCAGTTCGCCTGAATAAACAATGCTAATAAACAGTTAATGTTCAATACCATTAAAAGAAATTTATACTTTTTTTTCTGCTTTATAATTATTGCAGGATTTCTCAATTCATGCAAGGAAATTTTACCAAAACCAAGTAAAATCACAGTTGTTCCTGTTGACACTGCGTTGATAGATAGTTTAAGGAGAGTTGATTCTCTTCCTTCTTTTAACAGCCCTGTAGGCTTGGCAATTGATGGCTCAGGAAATATTTTTGTTGCTGATTATGGCAACAGCTTAATACGTAAAATAACACCAACCGGGATTGTAAGTACTTTTGCCGGCAATGGTAATAAGGGAAATACAAATGGCTCAAATTTGTTAGCTTCATTTAACGCTCCAACTGGTATCAGTATTGATGGGTTGGGAAATTTTTACATTGCCGATTCTGGTAACGATGTAATACGCCAGATAACAAATGCAGGTAATGTAATAAATTTTGCTGGTGGTGATACCATTATTGCCGAAAATGGAGTTGGACGTCATTCTTCCTTTTCATCACCCATTGGTATTACCATTGATGGAAAAGGAAATTTATTTGTTGCAGATGCCGGAAATAATTTAATAAGAAAAATTACACCTGATAGCATAGTTACAACTTTTGCCTCAAATGCTGCATTATCAGGTAATTTAATTAATAACCCTACAGGTGTGGATGTTGATAATATTGGAAATGTTTATATAGCTAATTATTTAAATAAAAATATTTTAATAGCAGATGGATCGGGTAATTTGAATATATATGCCGGAAGTGGAATTATTGGAAACACAAATGGATTACTTACAGCCGCAAGTTTTTATTATCCTAATAGTATAGCTATTGATAAAAAACGAAATATTATTTATGTAGCGGATGGCGTTAATAATTTGATTCGCGAAATTACGCCTGATGGTATGGTTAGCACCTTAGCTGGCAGTGGTGCCGCAGATTTTATAAATGGGAAAGGTACGGCGGCAGCTTTCAATGGACCATCAGGCTTGGTTGTTGATCCTCTTGGTAATGTATACGTTGCCGATACAAACAATAATCTTATCCGTAAAATCACACCCGATGGAACGGTGTCTACCGTTGCTGGCAATGGTCATCAAGGTGCTCATAACGGCAAAATGCTTGCCAGCTCCAAAAAATTAATCATAAATAGCACTATAAATAACACCTTCAAAATATTCAATCCCCATAAATTTTAGTCAGGTTTTATTCTACTTTTCTTTTTTCTGAAATACTGTTCAAAGCAAACTTTGTTTTAACTTTATATGTTTTTATATACAATCAAAAACAAAAAAATGAACATTTCAGGAAACACCATTTTAATTACCGGAGGTACCTCAGGGATAGGATTAGCTTTTGCAGAGGAGTTTATAAAAAATAACAATACCGTAATTATAACCGGCCGAAGGCAGGAAAGGCTCGATGCCATCAAAAAAAAATTTCCTAATATTATTATAAAATATTCGGATGTTGCCAATAATAGCGAACGGCTTGGGTTAGCAAATTGGGCGGAAGAAAATTATCCGCGATTAAATATTTTTATAAATAATGCGGGCATACAATTAACTACTGATTTAACTCATCCAGCAGATATTAAAAGAATATCATTAGAGGTTGAAACAAATTTTATCGCACCAACTCATTTGGCGAGTTTATTTACTCCAATTGTTGCTAAAAACAACGATGCAGCAATTATTAATATAACCTCAGGTTTGGCCTTTGTACCAATTGCATTTATGCCGGTTTATTGCGCTACCAAGGCGGCTATGCATTCATTAACACTTTCATTGCGTCATCAACTAAAAAAATTAGGTGTAAAAGTATTCGAAATTGCCCCTCCAGCAGTTGACACAGAACTTGGTCATGATCGCAGAACGGATAAAAGTCAATCGCATGGAGGTATACCAGTTGCCGAATTTATAGAGGGTGCAATGAATGCCATTAAAAACGACCAATTAGAAGCACCAATAGGCATGGCAATAGGTTTGAAAGCTAAGGGGGATACTTTATTTGAGCAAATAAACAGTCAATTTTGAATGGAAATAAGCAAGCTTAATTTTATTTAAGGTGTTTATGCTTTATTTATAATAAATTAACTTTAATACCTTTTGAAAGGCAATAAATAACATTATAATTTTATAAAGAGTTGAATTTTGATATGGTATAAATATTATAATGGGCAAATTCATTAAGTTATTTCAGCTTTTTTAAAATAAAGGATAAAAAAATATGATTTAAAGCTTATTAATTACAAAATTTGTTGGTTTACATCTAAATATTTAAAATTTTATCAAAAAAAATAACAAAAAATTCTTTATTATATAAAAACACTTCATAAATTACGTTTTTAAAATTAACTGATTATCTATTTTATTAATGAACAGGTTTATTTATGCAGGAATCAGCTTATTTTGATAAATATAATGCTATAAATGGCGTTTGGGACGAAATGTATGGACCAGATTCAAAGGTTCGCGACCATTATCGTAAGGTGATTGAATATATCTCCGGTGAGTCGGCCGATGACTTAAACAAAAAGGAGGAACTGGCAAAACGTCTGTTTATGAGTCAGGGTATTACTTTTACTGTATATAATAGTGGAGAAGGTATTGAAAAAATCTTTCCCTTTGATATTATACCAAGAATTATTACTGCACCAGAGTGGGAATTTGTTGAAAAAGGAATTAAACAACGCTTAACTGCTCTTAACCTCTTTTTGAAGGATGTTTATAACAACCAATTTATTGTAAAAGATGGTATTGTTCCGATTGATATGATTTATTCATGCCCGCACTTTTTACGGGAAATGTATCAATTGCAAGTACCCTATGATATTTATGTGCATATTTCGGGAATTGACCTTATTCGTGATTACGACGGTACTTTTTATGTTCTGGAGGATAACCTGCGTACGCCATCAGGTGTAAGTTATATGCTCGAAAATCGCGAAATCACCAAAAGGCTATTTCCTGATCTTTTGCCAAAATGTGGTGTTAGGAGCGTAACAGAATATCCAACCATTTTATATAAAAACTTATTGGCCTTATCGCCACGGCAAATATCAAACCCAACCATCGTACTATTAACTCCGGGTATTTACAATTCAGCTTATTTTGAACATACAACCTTGGCGAGGTTAATGGGTGTTGAATTGGTAGAAGGTAGAGACTTAGTGGTGAATAACCATAAGGTTTACATGAAAACTACAACGGGATTACAACAGGTGGATGTAATTTACCGAAGAGTGGATGATGAATACCTTGATCCGCTAGTATTTAACCCTAGTAGTATGTTGGGTGTGGCAGGTATTATGGGTGCTTACCGAAAGGGTAATGTTGCTATAGTAAACGCAGTTGGTACAGGTGTAGCTGATGATAAGGCTATTTATACCTATGTACCCGATATGATTCGTTATTACTTAAATGAGGAGCCATTACTAAAAAATGTACCAACCTACCAGTTAGGGAATACCGATGAGCGTGAGGAAGTTTTTGCCAACCTAAATAAAATGGTGATTAAAAAAACCAATGGTAGTGGTGGGTATGGTATGCTAATGGGGCATGCGGCAACCGAAAAGGAAATGGAAGATTATAAACTGGAGGTATTGAAAGATCCGCGTAATTTTATTGCACAACCAACCATCAGTCTTTCGGCAGCACCTTGTTATATGCAAGGCGGCTTGCATCCACGCAGGGTTGATTTAAGACCGTATGCACTTTTCGGGCCTGATGGTATTGAAATTGTACCGGGTGGGCTAACCAGGGTAGCTTTAAAAGAAGGTTCGTTGGTAGTAAATAGTTCGCAAGGTGGTGGAAGTAAAGATACATGGGTATTGGCCTAATAAATTGTATTTCTTGATTGGATAGGCATAATATTTAAATAAAAAAATTCTAATTCAAAGGCATGTTAAGTAGGGTAGCAGCAAGTTTTTATTGGTTGAGCAGATATATTGAACGTAGCGACGGTATGCTCCGTATGCTAAAAATAAATTATGCCTCTTCGCAGGATACGATAAAGGAATTTACCTGGGAACCGGTTATCCGAATTTTTGCAGGATCGGACGAGGAAGAAGCCAATAAGCTTGAAAACAATAGCCGATCGGTTTTGAAGTATATGGTGGTTGGGAAAAGCAATTCTAACTCCATTCTTAATATCATTACTCTTGCTCGCGAAAATGCGCGCGGAGTACAGGAACATATACCAAAGGATTTATGGCAATGCTTAAATGAATATTATCATACCGTAAAAGATCCACGGCTTGAAAAAGCGATTTTACGCGAAGACCCAATTGGTGTATTGGATGTATTGATTAAACAGGTAATGCTTTATTATGGTACAGCCGAAATCACAATGGAACGCGGCGAAGGTCGTAGTTTCATGAATATTGGCAAGTACCTTGAACGGGCTATACAATCTGTTGATATTCTGGATACCAAATTTGGCTCAGTTAATGATAACCCGGATTTACTAACTGATACTACCTATTGGAAACATTTATTATTATCATTAGGTGGATATGAACTTTATTTAAAAACTTATCGCGAAGGCTTTGAAGCTTCTAACATATTGGAGCAGGTGGTTTTAAATACTGATTTCCCACGTTCTGTAATTTATTCGGTTAATAACATTCAACGTTATTTTGAAAGGTTGAAAAACGAAAGCAATCATGACGATTTTAGAGACATGTCTTTCATGATTGGCCGACTTCAAAGTCGTATAAAATACAGTTCGGTAAGTAGCATTGAGCAGGAAGGAATCAATACCTTTTTAAGTCAGATTAGAAAAGAATTATATGGTATTGGAAATTCGTTAAATGAACATTACTTTGCTCATTCATAAATAAAACTTTATAAACCAAATTATTTATAAGTAAATAATTGATTACTAGCAGATTTAAATTATCTGTAAAAATAATATCGAAAAAATAAGATGCCTGAATTTGAAATACAGCACATTACAAGATACAGCTATGAAACACCTGTACGTGACAGTGCCAACCAAATTATACTATTTCCGATAAAAGACGAATATCAGGAATTACTTAAACAAGAACTTACCATTAGCGGAAACCCGGTGGTTGATACCTACATTGATTATTATGGCAATGAGGTTGGAAGTTTTACTATTCGCGAACCTCACCAGGTGCTTACTATCAATTCAAAAATATGGGTTACAACTAAACACAGAAGTTTACCCGAAACCGAAATATTCCCAACACAACAATGGGAAGATCTTAAACGACTTCAATTTGTAGTTCCTTATATTGATTTTTTAAGGCAAGAATATTTTCAGGGTATTGATGAACTACGTACAATTGTAAATAATAATTGGGTTCAGGATGATGGACCCTATCAGGTAGCCCTACGCTTCTGTAAATATGTTTACGAAAATTTTAATTATATAAAAGGTGTAACAACAGTTGAAACTACACTTGACGAAATTTGGAAATTAAAAGCGGGTGTATGCCAGGATTTTGCTCATATATTGATGGAAATGCTGCGCATGGTTAATATTCCGGCCAGATATGTAAGCGGATATATTTGTTCGAGCAAAAGCACTATGCGTGGTGAAGGTGCTACCCATGCCTGGACAGAAGCCTATATACCCGAATATGGTTGGTTAGGAATTGACCCTACAAATAATTGCGTTGCCAATGATAATCATGTACGTTTGGCGGTTGGGCGTAATTTTTCTGATTGTTCGCCAGTTAAAGGTGTATACAAGGGTTCGTCAAACCATAAGCTGGAAGTTGCCGTTTCTGTTGATCATGAAAATGCTTTGAATAATAACGAAACCATTATAAATGAAGCACATGCAACAACAAAAGTTGCTGATTTTACCAAAAATAGTTATCAGCGCTATTTAGAAATTATTCAACAGCAGCAACAACAACAACAATAATTTTAAATCTGTAAATTATAATTTTTTAATCTCAGTCATTAAATCATTCATAGAAGGCGCTTTTTCAAATGTTTTATCAAGCACCCCATATTTATTATATATGGCAATATAAGGGGTAGTTTTTATTTGGTAAAACTTTTGCATTGCATAAGGATATCCTTCTGTACCAACTATAAAATTGGGATAGTTTTTTAGTCCGTAGGTTTTGTAAAAGTCTTGTATGGCTCTTAACTGAATAACAAAGGTAATCATTACTACCTGTACCCCTTTTAATTTTTCGAAATACGGCTTCATCTCATTCATTAAATGCTGGCAATGACCGCAATCAGGCGAAAAGTAAATAATCATTACCGGCTTGTTTTTCTTTAAATTGGCAGGCGTAATGTTTACGCTGTCGGTATTTAAAATTTTGTAAGGGGGTATAGTAGATGGAGGCGTAAAATTTTGGGCATTGGTACAGCCATAAACAATTAACGAAACGAATAACAGAAGTAGTTTTTTCACAAGTTTTAAATAAATATTAAACAATAATTCTATGCCTCTAATAGCTCTAATTGCCAAACCAATTGTTCTTCGGTAACAGGATATGCCACACCGTTACGTATGGTATTATAAACATCATTAAACAAGCCCATATAATTTCCAAGCGGAGCCTTTAACCATTCAATAGTTTTCTTATTCGCATTATCAATTAAAGTTAATTTGCCTTCACTACCTTCAGGTTCAACACCATAGCCGGGCTCATTCGGCATCATACCGCCATCCAATTGAGCTTCTTGAACATCGCAACGATCTTTCCCAAAACTTCCTAAGGTACCATTTACCACAAAACCAGGTAAATTTTCGGCAGTAAGCAAACTCGACGTTAAATATACATTTAGTTGGTTAGGAAACTTAATATGAAAATTAAAATAATCTGCAACCTCAGAGTTTTCCCTATAAATGCCTATCGTTTTGGTAAAGCTCAAAGGTTTGCCAAATAGGTAAATAGCGTTATCAATTAAGTGCGAGCCCAAATCATATACCAAACCGTTTGCAGGGGTACTTGCTGTTTCTTTAAACTTTTTAGGCCCTATTTCCCTTTTATATCTATCAAACCTTAAACTAACTTCAATTAATTGCCCAAGCCGGCCGCTTTCAATAACTTCCTTCATCAGCAAAAATCCACTATCCCACCGGCGGTTATGGTAAACCATCACATTTTTATTTACTTTTCTGGCAAGTTCAAATATTTGCTTTACTTCATCGGCTGTTGCTGCAGCAGGTTTTTCAAGTAATACATGTTTTCCTGCCTGTAAAGCATTTATGGTGTATTCAAAATGGGTATTGTTTGGGGTATTTACAATTACAAGTTCTATTTCTTCATCGGCAAATAATTCATCAACAGATTGGTAGCTAATTACTTCAGGGTATATTGAATTTGCCTTCTTTTGGCTTCTTTCAACAATTGCCTTGAATTTAAAATGTGGGTTAGTGTTTATAAATGGGGCATGAAAAATCCTTCCCGACATACCATATGATAAAATTCCGGTGACAATTGGTTTTGATAATTCTGACATAAATACCTTAATAATTTTAATTGGTTAAAATTTGATGCAAATTAATTCTACTATAAAGCTACCCAATTTTTACAAAACAAAAATTGTTTTTATGGTTACATTCATCTCCATTATTAAATATCGGCTAAAATATTAAAGAATTTGGATTTAAGACAACATGGATTTGGAGATTTAATCCAAATAAACCACTTAAATATTTTTAAAACCTTTTTTGTAACAATGTTATGAACTATATTGTATACAATATATTTAATGTTTTATATTTATAAAAATTAAATAAACAGTATTGTTTAAATATTATTGTTTAATTTTAACAAAAAATAGGGTTAGGCCTTTTAATTGGATAAGAGTAATAGTACAAGATATTCTAATATATATTTAATTTTTAGTTAAAAACTATAGTGAATATAATGGGGCAAGCACAAAAATCAATAAATGTTTTACTTGTTGATGACGACGAGATAAATAATTTTATCTCCATCAAATTAATAAAGAAAACACTGCTAAATACAGATATAAAAGCTTGTTTAAATGGCAAGTTTGCTATCAAACAACTATCTGAAATTTGCCTAAGTGATCCTGAGTTGCTTCCTGATTATATTTTGCTCGATATTAACATGCCGGTTATGAACGGATGGGAGTTTTTGGAGGAATTTGAAAAATTAAATATCGACCCTAATGGTAAGATTAAAATTTACATAGTTTCTTCATCAGTTTTCAGTAATGACATTAACAAATCACGCCTTTTTGAACTCGTTACTGATTTTATTTCCAAGCCTTTAAATGTTGATAAGCTGAAGCATTTATTTAAAGAGGAATACTCAATTTAAAGGAATAACCTTAAAGGCATTTTCAATATAAACAACATTGCCTACACTCAGATTTTTGGCATGGTAAAATAAACAGGTATATCTTTCTTCGGCAGCCATTTTACCGTAGTCTTCTCTTAAAGCCATCGCCTTCCTACCGTCAAAATCATACTTGGCAACAAATTTCCTAATCAATTGCTCGGGCTCCGGCAACTCATCACCACCAAAAAAGCATTTACTACCTTCATTCTCCAAATAAAAAACCTGATGATATGGCGAATGCCCGCCTGATAATTCAAAGCGGATACCATCTTTTAAAACCCCATTTCCTTGCACAAGGTTTATATTTGCAGTTTTATCAAGTGCTTCAAAAATTTCTTTGTGGTATGATGAAGATTTACCTTGAACAGCTACCTCCCATTCCTGTTTTTGAATTACATGTTCGGCTCGAATAAAACTTGCTTGAAGCTTCCCGTTATGTTCACGAACCAAACCTCCTGAATGATCATAATGCAAATGTGACATAAGTACCAGCGTAACATCTTCCGGTTCATAACCTGCCTCACGAATATGCTGGTGTATAATCAATTCGCCCGAAGTATTTTGATACCCTAAACCAGTATCAAATAAAATTAAATCGTTGCTGGTTTTTACTAAAAACGGACTTACATGTATAAAAATAGAACCAGGCCTATCTTTAGTATTATCAAGTGCTGGGTTAAAAGGAATAAATTTTTTTGTACCATCAACCGAATAGGAGCCTTCGCCCAATGCATAAATTTCCATTTATAATAATTTCGAAACTTTAAATCTTTTTTTTAAATTTTATTCAATCACGTTAAATACTGGTATACTGTATTTTAAAACCTTTGCTATAAACAAAATATTATTTGCTATATATTTACCAGTTAAAGCAATAAAGATATGAATAAACGCTGGTTGGTGAGCCCACCTGTTGATATAAATACAAGTGAACAATTAGCCTCAGAATTAAATATTGATATCGTTTTAACTAACCTATTGATAAGCAGGGGTATTAAAACATTTGAAGATGCCCGTCTTTTTTTTAGACCCGATGAATTGCATCTCCATGACCCTTTCTTGATGGCCGACATGGAAAAGGCGGTGATCCGGATTGAACATGCTATTAAAAATAATGAAAAGATATTGATTTATGGTGATTACGATGTTGATGGCACTACAGCAGTTGCCATTTCTTTTACTTTTTTTAAAAAATATTGTAATAAATTAGAATATTATATTCCTGATCGTTACACCGAAGGTTATGGCATATCAACACAAGGCATTGATTATGCAGCTCAAAATAATTTCAAATTAATAATTGCGCTCGATTGTGGCATCAAATCAATTGATAAGGTTGCCTATGCAAATACTTTAGGTATTGATTTTATAATTTGTGACCACCACCTGCCCGGAGAAAAAATCCCGGATGCCATAGCCATTTTAGATCCTAAAAGGCCGGATTGTGAATACCCCTACAAAGAGTTATCGGGCTGCGGAATAGGGTATAAACTGGTACAAGCCTATGCCGAAAAAAATAATATCGCTAACGAGGAAGTAAATTGCTATGTTGATTTGGTGGCCATTAGCATTGCCTGTGATATTGTTCACATAACCGGCGAAAACCGGATTTTAGCTTATTTGGGGCTTGAAAAAATAAATAACAACCCAAGTATAGGGGTAAAAACTTTAATGGAAGTGGCTGGCAAGGTTAGTAATTATACCATTAGTGATATTGTATTTTTACTTGGTCCAAGGATTAATGCGGCAGGTAGGATTGATGATGCAAAGCATTCAGTCGAATTATTAATTGAAAACGGGGAAGCGGCAGCCATTGATAAAAGTTGGCTGATAAATGTTAAAAACACGGAGCGCAAAGTTCATGATCAACAAATTACAGAAGAAGCATTGGCAATGATTGACAATGACCAATTATTGATAGACCGTAAAACCACCGTTGTATATAATGAAAACTGGCACAAAGGCGTTATAGGCATAGTAGCGTCAAGGCTTACTGAAAAGTATTATCGGCCCACCATAGTGCTTACCAAATCAAACGGCGTGATGGCAGGCTCAGCGCGTAGTGTAGTAGGTTTTGACCTATATGAAGCGCTCTGCAATTGCAGCGAATTAATGGTTCAATTTGGCGGTCATAAATACGCTGCCGGGCTAACGCTGTTACCAGAAAATTTGGAAGCCTTTTCCAACCAATTTGAAAAAGTGGTAAGCAGCACCATTTTACCCGAACAATTAATACCCCAAGTACTTATTGATGCCGAATTACGTTTAAACCAAATAACACCTAAATTTTACCGTGTATTAAACAAGTTTGCTCCATTTGGACCTGGTAATATGGCACCCATTTTTATTTCTAAAAATGTATATGTTAGCGGTGCGGCAGCAATTGTAGGATTAAAACACTTAAAATTAACAGTAATTCAAAATGATTCGCCGGGTTTTAGTTGTATAGCTTTTAACCAGGCAGAATACCTTGAAAATATTAAGAAGGATGTTCCTTTTGATATTTGTTACACTATTGAAGAAAATGTATGGCAGGAAAAAAGGACTATACAACTAAACATAAAAGGAATTAGATTTGAGGAAAATTAAAGAAATATAATCCACTCCTAATCTTTACATTTAACAACAAACCATTAAACTGAATTGAAGTGATATTAAGGGCTGATAATTTATTAAAAAAATATAAACAACGTACCGTAGTAAACGATGTTTCGTTCAATGTGGCACAGGGAGAAATTGTGGGTTTGCTTGGACCAAATGGAGCGGGTAAAACAACCTCTTTCTATATGATTGTTGGTTTAATAAAACCAAATGAAGGCAAAATATTTTTAAATGACGAAGATATAACCGGCGACCCAATGTACCGCAGAGCGCAAAAAGGGATTGGTTATTTAGCACAGGAAGCTTCTGTTTTTAGGAAACTTTCGGTGGAAGACAATATCAAAGCAGTTCTTGAAATGGGCAATATGACCAAGGAAAGGCAAACCGAAAAACTGGAACAGTTAATTGATGAATTTAGTTTGCACAAGGTACGTAGAAACCGTGGCGACTTGCTTTCTGGTGGGGAACGCCGAAGAACTGAAATTGCGAGAGCACTTGCTGCCGAACCAAATTTTATTTTGTTAGATGAACCATTTGCCGGTGTGGATCCGATTGCGGTTGAAGAAATTCAGGCAATGGTGGCAAAGCTCAAACACCGTAATATCGGTATTTTGATTACTGATCATAATGTGCAAGAAACACTTTCAATAACTGATAGAGCATACTTATTATTTGAAGGCAAAATACTTGAATCTGGCGTGCCCGAGGTTTTGGCCGAAAATGAAATGGTACGTAAGGTTTATCTGGGTAATAACTTTGTATTGAAAAGAAAAGTATTTGCTGATACTTCTAAATAAACACCTATAATATTATAAACGTGACCATTTTTAACTCTGTTTTTACCTGGTTTATGAAAAAGCGCATTCATCAGATTGAGCTTTTTATGAAATACCCAAACGAAGTTCAGGAAGAATGGTTTGAGCAGCTGGTTTCGGGTGCCGAAAATACGGAATGGGGTAAAAAATATGGGTATAAAAGTATTGTAAACCTGCATCAATTTAAAGATCGGGTACCCATCCAAAATTACGATACGCTAAAACCTTATATTGAACGTATGCTCAAAGGCGAGCAAAATGTTTTGTGGCCTTCAGAAATTAGATGGTTTGCCAAATCATCAGGAACTACCAATGATCGTAGTAAATTCATCCCCGTAAGTGAGGAGGCTTTGGAAGAATGCCATTTTAAAGGTGGTAAAGATTTGCTTACCATATATTTTAACAATCAGCCCAATTCCAAAATGTTTACGGGCAAAATACTTACCTTGGGTGGTAGCCACCAAATAAGTCAGCTTGGTGCCGATACCAGTTATGGGGATTTATCTGCCGTTTTAATGAAAAACCTCCCCTTATGGGCCGAATTTCATCGAACTCCCGATTTGGATATTGCGTTGTTAGAGAATTTTGAAGAAAAAATTGAAAAAATAGCCCAAATTACCAAGGAAGTAAATGTAACCAGTTTGAGCGGCGTACCAACCTGGAACCTTATTTTATTTAAACGGATACTCGAAATTACGGGCAAAAAAAACCTGTTGGAAGTATGGCCTAATTTGGAAATGTATTTTCATGGTGCTGTAAATTTTACTCCATATAGGGAACAATTTAAAAAGTTGATTCCTAACGATGACATGTATTACCTTGAAAATTACAATGCCTCCGAAGGTTTTTTTGGGATTCAGGATACCCGCGAGCCCGGTGAAATGCTATTGATGCTTGACTATGGGATTTTTTATGAGTTTCTGCCACTTGAGGACATTAGCAGCGAAAATCCTAAAACACTTACTTTGGATGAAGTAGAACTTGGTAAAAATTATGCCTTGATTATTAGTACCAATGCTGGGCTTTGGCGCTATATGATTGGCGATACCATTCGCTTTACCTGTCTCTCCCCTTTCCGAATACAAATTACAGGGCGTACTAAGCACTTTATCAATGCTTTTGGCGAAGAGGTAATAATTGATAATGCCGAACGAGCCTTGGATGAAGCCTGTCAGCAAACAGGCGCTATTATACATGAATATACGGCCGGTCCTATCTACATAAAAGACAACGAAAGCGGCGCGCATGAGTGGGTTATTGAATTTGAGAAAAAACCAGCCGAATTTGAGCGCTTTATTGATATACTTGACGAAACCCTACGCCGCATTAACTCCGACTATGATGCTAAAAGATTTAAAGACCTTGCTCTTAAAAGACCTATTGTGCGAAATGCCCCAAGAGGCACCTTTTTTAATTGGATGAAAGAAAGAGGTAAAATTGGCGGTCAGCATAAAGTGCCTAGGTTAGCCAACAACCGGGAGTATTTAGATGCAATTTTAAAAATGATGGAACTTGTTTCGGTATAAAATTATATTGCCGACTATGTTTGATGCCTCCTATTGTTAATATATGTTAAAGTGTATTTTTTACAATATCGATCTTTCTGTTTTCATTTTAAAATCAGATTTTACCACTATACTTGTTCAAACATTTAAATGAGCAATTATTTTTAGGTGTTATTTTTGTTTTGTTGGAATTTGGCATCAAAGTGAAGGTAAATAATTATTCATTCAACTTATTTAACCGCTCGTTTTAGAAAATTGTTCTATATGATTTTTCGGTTTTGGAAAACAAAGTGATTTAAAATAATCCATCATGAAAAATACTTTTATTTTCCTATTGGCTATTGTTATTTTGGTAGGTGGCTGCACACATGATTCAATAACACCAAATACTAATAGCAATAGCAACACCAATACAAATACCGGAACAGGAACTGGAACCGGGACAGGAACAGGAACAGGAACTGGGACAGGGAGTGGTACAGTAACAAATACGGTTTGCTTTCAATCTGATGTACTACCCTTATTTCAAACCTATTGTGCAAGTACTGGTTGTCATGATGCAACAACCGCCAAAGAGGGCTTAAATTTAACAACCTACGCTAATATCACGAGGGGAATTTCTGCCTCAAACTTAAATGGGAGTAGGTATTATACTATTATTACTTCAGGAAGCATGCCACCCAGAAACTCACCAAAATTAACAACAGCTCAAATTGCTACCATCGCTAGCTGGATTAACCAGGGAGCTACCAATGCCACTTGTACCATAGCAACTACTTGCGATACCACCCAAACAACTTATTCAAAAGGAATTTCAAATTTGTTTGCTACTTATTGCAACGGTTGTCATGGAGTTGCGCCTGGTTCGGGCAATGTAATTTTAAGCGATTATGCCAATTCTAAAATAGCAGGTACTTCAATGAAAACAGCTTTCTTAAACGCTATAAATTACACCTCGGCAACACCTGCCATGAATATGCCACAATCTGGTCAGTTAAATACTTGCCAAATAAAGCAAATTACTATTTGGATTAACAATGGTTGCCCTCAATAAATATTTATATTCCATGCGATATATTATTGCTTTTATTTTTCTTTTGATTTGTTGTTCAAGCTGTTATTATGACCATGCTAATTTGGTATACCCTAAAACATCCTGTAATATTACTGGCATTACTTACAGTACCAGTGTTACAGCTATACTTAGTCAAAATTGCTATAGCTGCCATGCAGGAACAGCTTCATCAGGCGGAGGTATAAAGCTTGATACCTATACTACTTTAATGGTGTATGTTAGCAATGGGCAACTCATTAGCTCAATAAACCATACTGGAACTGTACCAGCTATGCCATTAGCTGCTTCTCAACTCTCGGCTTGCGATATATCAACTATTCAAACCTGGATAAATAATGGTTCCCTTAATAATTAAAAAAAAAACCATGAAAAAAGTCACCATCTTATTAGTTCTACTCTTTACTTGTTTTGCATTGCAGGCTCAAAAAATATTTGCAACAAAAACCGGGCAAATTAAATTCAATGCAAGTTCACCACTTGAAAAAATTGAAGCTGTAAATAACCAGGTTGATAGCAAAATGGTGGATAAAACCGGACAAATAGTTTTTAGCGTGTTAATAAAAAGCTTCAGGTTTGAAAACCAATTAATGGAAGACCATTTCAATGAAAACTACCTAGAAACCTCAAAAATCCCGAAGGCCGATTTTAAAGGATTTATCAGTAACATAACCACGGTTGATTTTTCTAAAGAAGGCAGATATCAAATAGAACTCAATGGTACCCTAACCATTCACGGGGTTTCGCAAAAAGTATCAACAACAGGTACATTAACCATAGTAGGATCAAAACCAACTATTACCGGAATTTTCAAAATAAAAATAAAGGATTATGGTATTACTGGCTTATATATAGGCGATAAAATTGCAAGCGAGGCCGAAATTAATGTTAAATGCGAATACCAATGATTAACTTATACAAAAAACAAAGTGGTTATCTCCTACTTATTATTATCCTGATTACAAGTCTGCAGTTAGTATCTTTTGTAGCCAAAGCGCAAACTGTTGATTTATTTAAAATGCAGGATGAACAAGATAAAAAAGACAAAAAAGAAAAAACAGATATCACTACCTCCATATTTAAAACTACCCGCTTGGTGAATGGACAAACCATTGAAAATACAGGCAGTGGTATTTTAGATGTTAAAATTTCGCATAGGTTTGGTACGGTAAATACCGGGCCATATAATTTTTTTGGGCTCGATCAAGGCACCATGCGCATAGGTTTAGACTATGGTATTACCAATCGCTTAGAAGTTGGTATTGGCCGGAGCAATTACAATAAAGAATTTGATGGTTTTTTTAAATACCGGATTTTAAGGCAGTCGACAGGCAAAGTAGAAATGCCCATTTCAATTAGCTTTGCTCCAACTGCAATTTGGCGTTCATTAAAAGATCAACCTGAAACATATCCTATCCATACATCCGACCATTTTTATTTCTCGAATCAACTTTTGTTGGCGCGCAAATTCAATGATTATATTTCAATACAACTAGTGCCAACCATGGTACATTATAACATAACCCCTACAACAGCAATACATAACGATTTTTATTCGATGGGTTTGGGCTTACGCGAACGACTCTCAAAAAGGCTCAACTTTACAGCCGAATATTATTACCAGCTAAACAAATACCCCGGATATAATAATTCGTTATCATTAGGTTTAGATATTGAAACGGGGGGGCACGTATTTCAACTCTTTTTTACCAATTCAACCGGAATAAACGAGAGTAGTTTTATTACCCAAACAGAGGGTCAGTGGGATAAAGGCTATATCCGTTTTGGCTTTAATATATCCAGGGTATTTACACTAGTTAAACACAATCAAAGTACAACTTGGTAAAATCTATGAAAAAGAAAATTCTTATTAGTTTAACAGCCATCTTTGTTATAAGTGCCTTTTGCATTTGGTATTATGTTTTTCAGTATTCTAAAACCCATCACCGAAAGGTAGAAACAGAAAATGCCATAATAGTTACACCTGACCAAATTGTAAAAGCATATCAAAACAATGAGCAAGCTGCAAATAAAAGTTATCTTAATAAAACAATACAATTAACCGGCCTTATTGCAAAACGTGATAAAGACCAAGCAGGACATATTACCCTTACCATAAAAAGTGGCGATCCTTTTACCAATGTTTTTTGCACCTTAAAATCCTTGGTTAATACCAGTACACCAGATTCATTAATTACAATAAAAGGAATTTGTTCAGGTTTTTTAAGCGATGTGGTATTAAACGATGCAATTATTGTTAATCAAAATAAAGAGAATTAAAAAAATCTTCTAATTCTAAATCTACCAAATTTTTATTTATATATTTTGATGCCTATTTATCAATTATTAGTCATTAATAACTATTTGATAAAAAAGCAATTGATTAAATTATTCTTTTTTAAGGTTGGATAAGCTAAAAATTTCGAACTGATTTTTACAAATTTTAACGATGATTAATTGGGATTTTAAAACTTATTTTACTTGTATTTTTTAAGGTTAAACAGTACCTTTACAAGCGTTATGTACATAATATCAACGGGTTACAAAAGCTCTACAGATTTTTTATTCCCTAAAAAAATATTAACTTTTAAAGCAAAAGCCTGAAAGCTTAAACTTATAAAATAAACCAGTGAAAAAAATTCTACTCATTTTATTTGTTTTTTTTCCGTTTATTTCGGCTGCTTCTGTTTTAAAACACGACACTATTCCTTCTATTCCTTATGATGTAAATCCAAAGGGGAAGAAAAAGAATCTGAAAGATAGACCCACTATCATTCCAATAAAAGAAGCTGATAGCAGTTCCTTTAAAATTTCCTTGCAACTTTATGGAGGTAGCCAAGGTTTAGGGGGCGATTTACGATTGGGCTTAATCCGTAAACTATCATTGCGTTTAGGTTCTGCTTATACCCCTTTTAACTATGTGGGGAGCATACATTCATCTGGGTTGGCAACCAACTTTACGATCAATGCCAATTTTTTAAACTTTCATGCCTGGGCAGATTTTGCGCCATTTAACAATGCCGAAGGTTTAAGATTGGTTGGTGGCATGGCTTATACATACCGTGGGCTTTTAAACACAAATTTTGCTCCTACCGGCAATTATACCTTAGGCGGTTATACCCTAACAGCGGAAGAAATAGGACAATTAAACATTGGTGTTACATTAAAAGGCTTTGCTCCGTATATGGGTTTAGGCTTCGCTAAAAGCTTCCCAAAACATTTTTTTAATATTAATTTAGATTTGGGTGCTTATTATGTAAATGCTCCTACTGCTAAAATTACGGGCACAAACCTTTTGAGCGATAATTACCAGCTGGAACCAAAGGTAAATGATAACCTGAAAGATTATAGGTGGGTACCGGTTTTACAATTAAATTTCAATTTCAGAATAAAATAAAAATATTAATAATGAACGTGATTACTAATTTCAGATACAAACCTTTCAATACCCAGCTAGTATTTTTATTAGCGAGCGTTGTTTTGTTTAGTACCTGTAAAAAGCCAACAGATGGGGTAAATTTAATATTCAATACCAAAACCTTGGTTAAAGCCCCTACTTTGGTTACCTTCATCAGTGCCAATGGCAAAACTGGCACTGCTTTGCCTTCAACTTTTTCTGTTACCATTGGCGGTCCAAATGCTGCTTTGGTTCAAACAGATATTGGCAAACAAAATTTTACAGTGTATAATGGATTGTTGGCTATTTCATTAAATAAAGATGCGGCACCAACCTTAAATAATCCTGTTGTATTTTCAATAAATGCCTCTATTCCTGGTTTCGCGCCTGTTTCTAAAACCATTACCATTAATTACGATACGGTTTATATTCAAACCATACCGGTTTTTCAAAGTAACAAAACTGCACAAGGAGTAAGTTCTTTGGCTATAAGCACCAACCTTAGCGGAAACGCTGCAAATGCTACCACTTTGCAAACAACTATTGTGGCAAACTCAGGGAGCAAACCTGCCACGCTTACCATACCAACTGGCACGCAATTTTTAGACGCATCCAGAAACATCATCAATGGAAGCTCTATGCAGGCCAATGTTGTATATACAGGTTTACTTAACAATGTATCGGCCGTATTGAGCAATACAGATATGCATACCACCAATGCTATTGGCAAAGATGGAAATTTGATAAATGGAATAGTAACCTTTAAGGCTGTAGGGGTACTTAACGTTAATATGAACGAAGGTGGCTCAATTATAAAATCGTTCTCGAAACCTATCAGCGCTAATTTGGAGCTTGCTAGTGGCCAAACAAATTATACCAACGGTAACCTGATAGCAGTTGGTGATACCATACCGCTTTGGAGCCAAAACGAAAATACCGGGCAATGGAAATATGAAGGTGTAGCCAATGTGATAAAAAATTCTGACGGCAATTTGGCAGCAAGCTTTAATATTAAACACCTATCTAATTGGGCCTTATTATACACCCAAGCAAATCCTGATTATATACCTGCCAAAGGGCAAATAAGCATAACCTGCAGCGATAAAAATATTGTGCTTTACCCTAATACCTGGGTACAATTTTATGATATAACCGATCCTACCTTAAGCACTAATATTTATATTTCGGATGGAAAGCTTTCAGGTTACCTGATAAACGGACATAGTTATACCCTAATTTCGGTGTATAATGGCACTGTTTATGCAAGTGGCCAGTTTACTGCAAACAGAAATACCATCCCCCCAACAACAGGATCTGACTTTAGTTTTAGTGTTGATTATAAACCCGACCCAACCAGTACAAATAATGTGAATGTATTGTATTTTACGGCATCCATATCGGGAGGGTGTAAATAAGATATTTTTAAGGTTCTTCCAGTAAAACCAATAATTAAAATAAGGATAAGATTTTTATAAGTTTGAAGGTAGTGGTTAATAATACCCTATTATTTTCTTTCATGCCGCAAAAAAATCAATTTATTAATATCGAAATATTACCTTTTTCTTTCAAAATCGAATAATAAATTATCATTGAAACAATGATTTTAACAGCGATATAACTAACTACATATCCTTGAAATAGACAAGGTTTTATTATAAATTAATTAGTGTAACAATGCTATCATTTTAAAAGTTTAGCCTGAACAATTTGGCTCTTGCCTTTATATTTGTTGGATAATAATTATGAAGGCTAATCAGTTTGAAGTTTTTTTAAAAAAAAGAAATAGGGTTAATTTTTGGGATAACGCAAATGGTGAATATAACGATTGGTTTGAAAAGGTAACCCAATTTATTTTGATCATAAAAGAGTGGCTAGCTCCATTTGAAGAAAAGGGACTTTTAGCCATTAAGGAAGAAAGATTACAAGAGAATTTAGATTTTACCAATAACAATGATGTTGCAAATAAAATTGTAATTCAATTAGATCCGCTAGTTTCTGTTATAATAGAACCGCATAGTAAATATGCGCAAAAAAGAAATAATAAAATTGAAATGATTGGACCCAATAACTCCATTTCAATAATATATAGCAATAAATATAATTGGATGTTTAGAAAAAACATTCCGGTTACCGAATATGAAATAGTAACAAAGGAGTCTTTTTTTAACGCTATTTACAACTTAAGTAATCATTCCAGATTTTATTGATAACTGATTTTAATATGATTTTAATATGATAGAGAGTGTAAAATAAACTGTGTCAAAGAGTAATTATCTTTAACATAAGTTTAAAATGAAGAAAGAAGAAACGCTCGAGTACGAGCAAATGAAAAAGAAAGCCCTAGAGCAATTACGCTCGG
>CAIYNX010000134.1 GCA_903927645.1 uncultured Mucilaginibacter sp. | reverse complement strand
GATTATCAAATAGTACAAAATAAAGACGCATTTTCTTTTTTTGATGCCATTGTAGGTGGTGGAGATGGTATTTTATACGAAACCGCAGGAGCTTTGGGCAACGGGGAGAAAATATTTATCACCGCTAAACTCCCGGGATATATTAGGGTAGGTAATGATGATTTAATTGAAAAATATTTATTCCTTACTACCAGTCATGACGGTTACGGGAGTATAACCGCTGCCTTTACGCCAACTCGAATTGTTTGTAATAACACCTTAAACGCTGCTTTAGATAACATGACTAACTGTATAAAAATACGCCATACCCAAAGCGCGCAGGAACGCCTGAAACAAGCGCATAACGTTATGGGCATATCCAACCGATTGACCGAGGAACTAGACGTAATTTTTAACAGATGGGCTAAAACACCTATTACTGATAAACAGGTCATCAAATTAATTCAGCAAGCCATGGCACCCAGCAAAGAAGTATTTGAGAAAGTACAGGATGAAAACCTGGACGAATACCCAAGTCGGTTTTTAAACACCCTCGAAAAGGTTTACGATTATGCTTTTAGCAACCAAACCCAGCAAATGGAAACCACCAAAGGCACACTTTTTGGGGCTTATAACGCTATTACTGGTTATCATCAAAACATAAAAGCCTATAAATCCGAGGAAGTAAAACTAAAATCTATACTTTTTGGCGCTGGTTTAAACAAAACTCAAACAGCTTTTAATTTGTGTAAGGCTTTTGAGATGAATTGATTTTTTAGGCTTATGAATAGGTGTTTAAAGGGGCTTAAAGCCCCTTTTTTGGTTTTATGATGTTTTGAGGGTTTTGAATGAAGAAGGCTAAAAAACTACTTTTCTTTGCTCCGGCTGCAAAGAGAAAGTAGCAAAAGAAAAAGCCATGCCTCTCATTTTTTTTTAGAGTATCCTTGTTTATTTGTTTTTTAAGACCGTATGATTAAAATAGTTTACCCAAATTAGTACTGTTTATCAAACACTCATTATTTAGACTAAGCATATATGCGCATCGAAAAACTTCCTTAAAATCCCTTCGATATCAACCCCTTTTTCTTTATAATCAATAAGTTTTGTTTGATCTCTAAACTGTTTGCGGAAATAAGAGGATATCTAATGGTCTAAAGAAGCAATAAGCTAAGTTTTAGGCTTGCTTTCGCCTCGATATTTTCCAATTTGTTAGTAGACAAGCAAAAATATGTCTTTTATTAGGCCTTTAGCTTATTCTTTATTAGATATTCTAAATACCGACTATGAAAATAGGTAGTCAGAATATGCCTTCACTATCGATTTAAACTTTTCTGAGTTAGTTAAATTATGGTAACTATATACGAGTTGGGACAAAGAATAATTATTTCATTTTAAGTAAAATACGTATTTCTACGTTATTGATAATGTCAAATGAATGTATATATTTGACCACTGGATTTATAAAACAAATTATTACGTACCTTTGTAATAAATTAGATGTTAGAAAAAGAGTTTAAATATTATATTGATAATCAAGCCGAACTTGTGAAGAATTACAATGGTAAATTCTTAGTAATCGTTGGTGATAATCTAATTGGTATTTATGATGATAAAATAAGTGCGTACGAGAAAAGCAAAGAAAAGTACGAACTTGGGACTTTTTTAATACAATTATGTACTCCAGGAACCAGCGCTTATACGCAAACTTTCCATTCAAGAGTTACATTCCAAAATGCCAATTAATACTCCCAATCATTCAATTACAGTAAAATTCAATGGTATAAGCAATATGATTGCTTTGGATATTGAAATTACATCTCCTAATGACCGGCTAAAAATTTTTAAAACGAAAGGCATTTTTGACACTGGTGCAACATCAACTGTAATAACTCAAGAAACAGCCGATTTTTTAGGAATTAAACAAACGGGGGTTACTACAGTTAGTACAGCAAGTCATACAGGTATGATAACTTCAACTTATAGGGTTGATTTATATTTGAAAGCTGACTTAAAAGTACAAGGAGTAGATGTAACAATTGGTAAAATTGCTTCTGAACATGGTTTCGATTGTTTAATAGGTATGGATATTATAGCCCTTGGGGATTTTTCAATCACCAACTATAATGGACAAACTTGCTTATCCTTAAGAATACCATCCTGTCACGAGATTGATTATGTAAAAAATCCAACTCTAAAAGCTTCTCTTACTCCTGCTACAGATAATAGTAATTATACTCCACCAAAGAAGAAAAGGAAAAAAAGATAGTGCTTATTTACTTTCATTTTTATCTTCTTTAGGTTTCCCCAAAAATGAAGCTTTTATAACATCATCAAAAGTACCCTTAATTTTAAGGGTACTTTTTTTGTATGTTTCGGGTCGGGGTTTCGGTTCTGTTTTTTTCTTTGCCATTATTTAGCTATTAAGTTAACATAAGTCAAACGTACATTATTTACTTGTTTAAAGCAATCTTCAAACCTAGCAACATCAGAAACTTTACGAGTGTTATAACGGTAACCAAATTCATTACAGTATCTATGTAAATGCTTAGGACTTACATAGTGATAAATTCCGATTATACCTCTTTTAAGTAATGACCAAAATCCCTCAATATTGTTTGTATGGTCATCACCTATGGTAATATAATTACAACTATTTGATAATAAATTTGTTATTATTATGTATATTTATAAAACATAATTTAAATTTTATACTTTACATTTGTTAAAAAATGCAAACAATATACAAGCTACCCCTAAAATAGGAGAAGGTATTTTTCTTACCACCGATGTGTCCCAAATTTTAGGTTTACCATATCCAAAGGTCAGGAGGTGGATGAAAGAATATTGGCCAAACTATACATTTGGTGATGCAGACAATCAAGCTGTTAATTTTAAAACATTAATTGAATTTTATACATTTTTCCATTTGCGGGATAAGGGCTTATCAGTAAAGCAAATAGAAAAGTACCATCAAACTATAGCACGGGAATTAAATACATCTTATCCGTTTGCTCGTAGTATACGGACGGATGGTAAAAGTGTATGGTATGAGTTACTGGGCAACTTGATTAAAGCAGATAGAAAACAACAATTTGATATAAAACCAATTTTAGAGCCATTCCTACATAAAATTGATTTTGGCAATAGCGAAGTAGCCCAAAGATTTTTTCCGTTAAAAAATACAAAAGCTATCGTAGTTGATCCACAAAGACAGTTTGGGCAACCGATAGTAAACGGTACATCAATCAAAGCTGAAACACTATATATTTTGTATAAGGGTGGTGAAAAGACAGAACATATTGTAGAATTATACGATTTGAGGGTTTCACAAGTTAAGCACGCTATCGGATATTTTCGAAACGTAGCTTAATAAGTTATGAAATTTCTTTGTGATGAAAATTTTCCAGTTAATTAAGTTGCGGGGTCTAAGCATAATAGAAAAATCCAATCACAAAAGCCAATATAAAGGCGAAATAATCCACACCAAAGATTTAAATATCGGGGACTATATAGATGAAGACCTTATCAAAGTAGCAGGTAACCAAGATGCTATTATCATAACTCAAGACAAGGACTTTAAACATTTCAAACACTATAAGGAACTTTATAAACAAAATAATGTTGCTGTTGTTATGTATAGGGCATATAATGGGAAAGATAAATATTGGGATAAGGTTATAGCGTTTGTCAATCAATGGGAAAAAATAAAGAAAATGTCGGCAGAAACAGAGAGACCATTTGTTATTCAATTTGATACAAAGGGTGTTTGCTTTTTAAAAGTTTAACCTTTGTCCCAACTGATATATAGTTACCTTAATTATTTATCGCCCCCATAAAAAAGGCCCAACAGTTAAAAACTTTGGGCCTTTTTTGTGTGCTTAGGGGCTATTATTCGCTTGCCCAAATTATGTTAAAGTTTAGGTTGAGGGCGGTTTGGAGTTCCATTTTAGCGCCGGTGCTATCTGGCCAGCAGGGCAGCATTAAAATGGTATCGCAATCTAACAGGGCTATTAAATCTGTTTTCATGTACTTGGCCCAATCTTGCTCGGTATTGGCACTATGATCCAACTTTATGGGGTTTACCACCTTGCTAATGCCTTGCCTTTTTAATCGCTCCTCGGCGCTGTTAAATTTATGGGCTACCTGCTCAAAAGGCAAGCCCGATATTTTTCCTGATATGTATATTTTCATATTTGTGTTGTAGGTTGAAGGTTGTATGTTGTAGGAGTACTTTTTATAAATTTTGCTTTAAACGTATAACCTTCAACATAAAACTTTCAACCCGTTTTTTGGCTAATAAATTTAGCAATTGTTTTTGAAATACGCGGTTATTTTTTTAAAATTTATTTTTTGTGTTCGCCTTAAACAAGGGTCAATTGTTTTTTGGGTGCTACAAAAAAGGTTTCGGTTTGGTTTACCAGCATGCCGCATTGCTTTAGCATGGTTTGGGTTTCGGGTTGATAGCGTTCGGCCAATATCTTGTCTTTAGCGGGTTCCTGTACCTGCCGTATATATGCCGGATAGTGCAGGGCCAGCAAATTGGTTACGCTGTTCCAGGTATAACCTCTGGCTGTTTTTAATGATGGCGTACCCGTACGGAAACCAATAAGGCCATTGGCTAGCTCCATGCTTTTCTTTTTGCCAAAATCGGCTCGGTTATTTTCGGCATAGGCCATTAGCATGGCAAAGGTTTGGGCCTTTAGGGCGGCTAAATTTTCAACCTCGGGCGCATATCTTTGTCGTATACGGGCAATAGCCTGCTCCATTTCATGGTTTAATAATTCGTGATGGGCATCGGCATCGGCATAGGTGGCAAAGGCATCTTCGGCTTCCTGTTTGGTAATGGTGGTTGGCATAAGCAACACTTTTTGGCGTTTTGTATTCATTTTTGGGTGGTTTGGCTGTTTAAAAATTTGTTCCATTGGTTTATTAAGTTCAATAGCCGCTGTCTTATTTCGGCTCGCTCTGTGTATTGATGATCGGGCAGGGTAATTAATCTTTTTTGCAAGGCTTTTACCTCTTGCTCATAATTTGGTTTTAAATCCATTTGGCCGGTATTTAAATGGTGTTTAAAGGCTGTTTAATGGGCGTTTAAATAAAGGCTTTTATTCAATCATCCCAATAATTCAGCCTCCTCGGTTTCGGTATTTGTTTTTTTGGCTGCTGCCGATTTATTTTGGATGAGTTTTTTGGCCCTTCGCAAATCGCCGTCGCAGCTGTTTATTATTTCGCTTATCTGCAGCGCATCTGTTACGCCGTTTGCCGAACAAATGGCCGTAATATCGGTTTTTGAGGGACGCCTGATTTTGATAAACCTGCTCCCCAATCGCGAAAATATTTCGGGATATCCCCGCTTTTGACGCTCAACGCCGCGGGTTAGTCGGTCGTCCAGGTTATTGGTGGCCAGCATCACAATGCCGCATTTATCTTCGCATAGGTTATAAATGGTGATAAAAAAGTACAGCACTTGGTCTGATAGTTTATCGGCCTCATTCAAAATAATTAGGGGTTTTTTGGTACGGTTTATTTCGGCTACTACTCGTTCTACCAAATCGGGGATGCTGCCATTGGTATTTTTGCCCATTTTACGCAGTAATTGGGTTAAAAAATAACGGCGGTTAAAATCCCAGCAATTAATAAGGTATACTTCCGGGTTTTCGCAATAAAAATCGCGGGCGGCGGTATCTTTGCCCCAACCCGCCCCACCGGTTATGGCATGCACCCTGCTCATACTTTTGGCATCGGCCAATAAGCCTTTTATAAGCTTGTAATTGTAGGTTGGCACATGGTTCCAAATACTTATTTCAAAGCCTATTTGTTTACCAATGTTTAACCACATTTTATCGGCCAGCTGCTCCCATTTGTTATTCAGCACCTGCGATATAGTTGCCGATGATACATCATGTAAGGTTTTACTAGCCTTGGTTTGGCTCTCAAAACCCCTGCAATAAGCCTGCAACAGTTCTTGAATTTTAAGTTTAGCGTCTGTATTCATTTGTTTATGCATTGAAGGTTGTGGGTTTGGGGTTGTGGGTTTGGGGTTGTGGGTTTGGGGTTGTGGGTTTTGGGGGTGTGAGGGTTGGTTGA
Source organism: uncultured Mucilaginibacter sp. (assembly GCA_903927645.1). Taxonomy (GTDB): domain Bacteria; phylum Bacteroidota; class Bacteroidia; order Sphingobacteriales; family Sphingobacteriaceae; genus Mucilaginibacter. The sequence continues at coordinate 1,253 of CAIYNX010000134.1, read as the reverse complement.
TGGTAATTTGATTTTTTCATGTTGTTAGTTATTTTATAGTATTTTAATAATTGGTTTTGTGCATCGATAAATAGGTTAGTATTTATCTATTTTAAAATTTATCTGTAATTAAATCAGCAGCCTATGTTATTATTCTACCTGCCTTCTCTTATTATCTCAGTAGCAACCCCGGATGTTATTCAAACTCATATCATACAATCTTCAACCCACCCTCACATCCTACCATTCACATCCCAAAACCTACAACCCACCCTCACACAACGTACATCCTACAACTCACAACCTACAACCAACTCACTACTCACTACTCAACTCACATCAAAGCATCCATATCAAAATCATCATTGGTTTCAAAGTTTTCATAATCAATATCCATTAGCTTGGTTGCGGCATGTTTTATTTCTTTTTTTAATACGCCGGCTGTTAGTATACTTTGGGCATCCAGCTTTGCCCTGGCCAGTAGCTCGAGGCGGTGCTTGCGTTTTTGGGCCAATAGTTTTACATGCCCAACCTTTTCGCCTATCCTACTGTTTAAATATTCGGGGGTAGCCTCGGTATAATCGGCTTTGGCCATTGGCATCAGCTCATATTGCTTGCAAACCAATCGTGTTTTTTCATCCAAACTAATGGCTAAAACCTTGCTCAAATCGTACGGATCGTACTTCACTTTGCAGGTGGTGCCAATGGTATCGAGGTAAAATTCGGCAGGTACTTCATATACCATTTTAACGCCGTTTAAAACAGGTAACAGTCCGTTGTTGCTCAGGGTGTTTAGTTGATGCTTGCCATTTCTGCTATTAACATGGTGGTAACCCAGCCATAACAGGTGTTGTTCATCGGTAATGGGGCGTTTCTTATCGTCGGGCATGGCATTAAAGGCATCGAGCCATTGTTGCTGTTTGCTGAGGCCGGTACGTGCATCCTTTAGTTGGCGCATTTCTTCAATAAAATTGGCTACTAATATTTCGGCATCCTCCACCTTTGGGAAATTTTTTTTGTTGGCCTCCAGCCATTCGCGCGGTATCTGCCCCTTTGAGGTGATATTGGTACCCGAATAATTTATGGGAAAAAGTTCTTTCAACTTGGCACTCCAATGCCCTCTAAATACCTGTTCTATTACCTTACCCCTCGAGTTGCCCAACATGGTAGGGGTAAATTCGGCCTGGTTGCTAAAATATTGACTAAAATCGTTCTTCGCGTTTTTGTCAATCCCCCAACGGTCGGTTTGTATTTGATGCCATAAATAACGCGCG
>CAIYNX010000133.1 GCA_903927645.1 uncultured Mucilaginibacter sp. | reverse complement strand
TCTTTTATTTTTTTAAAGTTTTAAATATTTAAAACAATCTTGTGTTTTAATTGTATTAGAGTTTAATGACCTAAGTCATAACATAATTTCTCATATAAAAAGTGATCGAAATCATGTTTTAGAGTTGAAATATATTACTTTTACTTAGCCTCGGTTTTTGTTATTTGCGGGTCGAATAATAATAATTCAACTGAGGACACATGGAGACCGTAATGGAAAATGCTGCCTTACTAAAAGCGATCATTGAAAATGCTATTGATGGTATTATTACTATTGATGATTGTGGAATTGTTGAATCTATTAATCCGGCGGGTTGTGGTTTATTTGGATACCAACCCAATGAAGTTATTGGCAAAAATATTTCGGTTTTGATGCCACAGCCAGATAAGGCAAATCACGATCAATATATAAAGCGTTATCAGGAAACTAGCAAACCTCATATAATTGGAATTGGTCGTGAGGTAACAGGTTTAAGGAAAGACGGGAGCAAATTCCCTTTTAGATTAAGTGTAAGTGAGGTTAAATATTTAGGGAGAAAGATATATGCTGGTTTTATACATGATACCTCCAGACAACGAGAAGCCGAAGAAAGGCTGAAAGAATACACCACACATTTGGAAGACTTGGTTGAGGAACGTACCAAGTCGTTAAAAAATACGGTTTTAGCCCTCGAAGCCGCTAAGGAGGAAGTAAGTCTTTCCCTAGAGAAAGAAAAAGAGCTTGGTCAGCTTAAAAGCAGGTTTGTATCCATGGCCTCGCATGAATTTCGCACGCCATTAAGTGCTATACAATTATCCTCCTCATTAATTGATAAGTATGCGGCGAATTTAAACTCGCCCAATATAGTTAAGCATGTTGCCAAAATAAAAAACGCGGTAGGTAACCTTACCACCATTTTGAACGATTTTCTCTCACTTGAAAAACTCGAAGCCGGAAAGGTTGAACCTAGTTTTACAAGCTTTGATTTGGTGAACCTTGCCGAGGAAATTACCGAGGAAATGCAACTAATGGCGAAACAAAACCAGAATATAATTTACCAGCATACAGGCACCAGCAGTGTAATAAAGCTTGATCCAAATTTGCTAAAAAACTGCATCATTAACTTGATTGCGAATGCCATAAAGTACTCGGGCGAAAATACATTTATTGAGTTTAATACCGAGATGAAACCCGAAGAATGCGTAATAACCGTAAAAGACAACGGAATTGGCATACCCGAAAGTGACCAAAAAAACCTATTCGAGGCATTTTTTAGGGCGCATAATACAGGTAGCATCCCGGGTACCGGATTGGGGCTTAACATTGTTGCCCGTTATACTCGTTTAATGAATGGGAAAGTAAAGTTTAAAAGCATTGTAAATAACGGCACTATATTTACTATTTCATTTCCAATACTATGAGCAAAAAAGTTTTAATTATTGAAGATAATGTTGACATCCGCGAAAACATTGTAGAAATTTTAGAATTATCTGGATACACTACCTTTGCTGCAAACAATGGTAAAACCGGAGTTGAACTGGCTATAAAGAATTTGCCTGATATTAATCTTTGCGATATCATGATGCCCGATTTGGATGGATATGGCGTTTTATTTATGCTGAACAAACATCCTGAGACTGCGGCAACCCCGTTCATTTTTTTAACAGCTAAGGCAGAACGTATTGATGTTAGAAAAGGCATGGAAATGGGTGCCGACGATTACCTGACCAAGCCATTTGACGATATGGAACTTTTAAGCGCTATTGAAAGCAGGCTGAAGAAAAAAGAAATACAACAAAGTTTCTATAGCAAATCGCTCGACCAGCTAGATACCATTATTTCAAGAAATGGCGGTTTAGAGGAATTAAAGAAAACCATTCAAGAACGCAAGAGTCGCCAGTTTAAAAAAAATCAGGTGATTTACTATGAAGGCGATAAAGGAAATGGCTTGTACTTGGTTTTAAGCGGAAAGGTAAAAACCATGAAACTAGCCGAAGACGGTAGAGAATTGATGACCGGCATTTATGTTGGTGATGATTATTTAGGGATTAACGCCATGTTAGCCAATGAACCTTACCATGATACAGCCAAAGCATTGGAAGATAGCACATTATGCCTGATCCCCAAAGAACAACTGGAGCGTTTGTTAAACTTATACCCCGAAGTTACCAAAGCATTCATAAAATTGTTGGCGAATGATATTAGGGAAAAAGAAGAACAGTTGATGCAATTGGCCTACCACTCGGTAAGAAAAAGAATGGCAGAATCAATGCTCAAATTATATAAAACACAACATACAGAGGCTGATAGCTTTAAAATTACCCGCGAAGACTTGGCAGCCATGGCCGGTATAGCCACAGAAACAGTAAGCCGAACACTGTCTGATTTTAAAGATGAGGGACTAATTGAAAAGAAAGGCAGTATTATTACCTTGCTCGACTTAAATAGGCTTGCCAAAATGAAAAATTGATTTAAATCACTTTTAGGTCTGATTTTACTCATAAGTGTATTGTTTTTGATTCAATAGCTTTGTTTTGTACATAAACTATTTGAGGATGAAAGCAGTTGCCTACAGTATAAAACTTTTTGAAAAAGAATTTCTTGCTAAAGCAAATAATAAAAAGCACGACATAACCCTTATTTCAAATCCATTAAGTTTTGATACGGCAAATTATTCACAGGGAAAAGAAGTCGCGATTGTTTCTACTAATGATGACTTGTCGGCTCATGTAATTGAAAAGCTGGCTAGTTATGGTATTAAATACATCCTCACACGCACTGTTGAAACCGACCATATTGATTTATTGGCTGCAAATAAATTCGGTATTCAGGTTGTTCATATCAAATCATACTCGGCCTTAGCCATTGCCGAACATGCGGTTGCCTTGGCTTTCGCGCTCAATCGTAAATTACTTCAAAACGAACCATTTAAACACCATTTTGAATACCGTAACGATGAATTCATCGGCTTTAACTTTTATGGGAAAACGGTCGGTATTATTGGTTTAGGCCATATTGGTAAAGCGGTTGCCAGCATTTATCATGGTATAGGTTGCAAAATTATTGGTTATGATGTTAAACATTATGATGATTTGCCTTATATAAAACAAGTTTCAATTAATGAGCTGTTGAGCACATCGGATATTATTTCGGTACATGTTCCACTAAACAGTACCAGTAAAGACCTTATTAACCGCGAATCCATCCATAAAATGAAAGATGGCGTAATGCTGATCAATGCCTCCAGAGGTGCTGTTTTAAATACCATTGATGCCCTTGCGGCAATTGAAAGCCATAAAATAGGCTATTTAGGGCTTGATATTTATGAATATAAAAGCGAGGGCAAACTAGGGGACGTTGACTTTTTAACCGACCCATTGTTGAATGATTTATTGGTACAACCAAATGTATTAATAACCCCAAACCAAGCCTATTTAACAAAAGAAGCCTTGCAAGATATTGCCGACCAAACCATTAATTGTTTGGATGTATGGCAAAAAAAAAGTTCCGAAAACGGATTGAATAACCCGGTATTGGTTACTGTATAAACTAGAAAATCAAATTTAAAAAAACAGCTTTATGCTTAATAATATAATCCAACACGATACACTTACTGAAAAATATAATGTACCTGCTCCTCGATATACAAGTTACCCCACTATGCCTTATTGGGATTTAAATACTTTTAGTGTTGAAAAATGGGAGCAAACTGTTAAACGCTCCATTACAGAAAGTAACTTTAACGACGGGATAAGCTTATACATACACCTACCATTTTGCGAAAGTTTATGCACGTATTGCGGTTGCAATACGCGCATTACCAAAAACCATGGCGTAGAGTTGCCTTATATTCAGGCGGTTTTGAAAGAATGGCAAATGTATTG
>CAIYNX010000132.1 GCA_903927645.1 uncultured Mucilaginibacter sp. | reverse complement strand
ATAATCATTAATATTATGTAAGCGCAAATGGGATTGAATAGCAGTTAATGAGCCTATTTGGTTATAAACCCTGCACATAAATGGTTATCTAAGTTTTATTGGTGTTCAAAATCCGAATGGTATATGATTTTAAAAGAAATTTATATTCGAATATACAAAAATGAACGTTCTTAAAACCAAAATAACTCAATTAATCAATCTAATCTCCACCCATATTTTTGTAAAAGTGCATTGTTTCCCCTAAGGCTTCCAATATAATTGAATTTATTTTTGCTCGAGTAATCCAACCTCATTTTCTCCCCCTTATCTTTTTATAATCCTATCTTTCAACAACTTATCCATCACCTCATTTACCCAATTTAAACCTATGGTAATTTTTGTACTGCCAATGTGCAGGGTATTGCCTTCAATGGTGTTAACCATTTGGATATTTACAATAAAGCTTTTGTGTACTTGTAAAAACTTGATTTTTGGCAATTGCTCCAATATGCCTTTTATGGTTAAATAAACCACCAATTTGTTTTGTTATTAATTGTTGGATTTTTGCAAATGTCATTACCATGTTAAAAATTGTGGTTAAATTAAGGAGCAATGCTATATCCTGATTATCAGTATGGTATATTTGGATCGAAAAAGCGAATTTGTTTCGTTTTTTGTCGCCCATTCTGTTTTTGAAACCGAAAATTATACCATGAAGATATTTACAAGAAATTTAAAAGCTTTATCTGTTGTAGGTTTATTATTGTTGGTACTCATTTTGCAAAATTGTAAAAGGGCGATAGTTAATACCCCAACCTCATTGCCAACTAAAGGCATGTACGCGCTTATTAATGATACTGTTTGGACGCCTCCCATCGTATCAGCCTCGTTGGCTTATGATGCTTCCAATAAAAGTAAAACGTTTACCTGCATAGGTACCATGGGCGATAAAATAATTCAACTGGTAGCAAGCCAAAATAATGTTGTAGCAGGTAATAATTTTCCGATAGGTAATATTAATGGCAGTTCAGTCAGCTATTATTATTACATACAACCAATACACCGCGAACTTACTGAACAAAATCCCACCTTTGGTAATGCACCAGGTACCAACCTTACCATTACCGAAATTGACACAAGTAAACAATTAATATCCGGTACGTTTACATTTCCGCAGGTTGATAGTGCTTTTGATCCAAACTATAACTTCATTTTTTCAACTACCAACCAAATAAAGAATGGATTTTTTAAACAAATCCATTATGACTATAACCATTAAGCTTGGCTAGCAGATTTTTTCTTTAAAATCAAACCACTAAGATTTACTACCTGATCCATAGCTCGAATTGGTATTACCACCCAACTTTTTAAGTTTTTGATGATAAATAAACAAGGGCAAAATCAATACTGCAATATTTATTCCGGTTTAATTCCAATTACAGGCACCTGTTTTGTTAAAATCATTTTGTTAAATGCTGGTAAATCCTTGCTCATAATTGCTTTTAGTTTTTCTAATTGTATATCGCTTTGTGCGCTCATCTCGGCAAAAGCTTCTTTGGCTTGTTTGCTCGGAACATTTTCGCCACTGGATGCTACGCCATATAAGCCAGCCAATTTATCATTAAGGCGGATTGGGTAATTCAAAACATCTTGTCCGCTTTTCGATTTTGTTTGGTAAAGTGCCTCTTCAATCAAGGTTAGTTTTTTATTGATAGAATCTGCTTCTGTTTTGATGTCTTTGTTAGGTTTTTCATCCAACTTGTCTGTAAAATCATTAATTTGTGACCGTAAGGCTCGGATGTTTTTTATGGCCTTTTGTACCTCGTTAAATTTATCGCGTATCTGTAGTAAAAAGGATACCTGAGCATCATAGTCGGTCTCCGTCATAGAATAGGTTGGATTTCCTTTTATTACAAAGGCAAAATCAACCGAATCTTTCTCGAACCTAAAACGTGCAGTATAATTACCCGGTGCTGCTTTAAACTGGCCAATACCACCATTCCATAAAATCATACCTTTTGCAGTTTCGCCCGGAGGGTATAGCATATCCCAAATAAACTGATTCAAACCCGGCTTAAAATCTAATTTGTCGTTTTCATTTTTTTCCTTGCTTCCAAATGTTTTAATGATTTTGTGCTGTTTATCAAAAATACTAACAGAAACAGCTGATGAATCATTTGGATTTTTGAGGTAATAATTAAATACTACACCATTTGGAGGATTTTCACCTGCATTTTTAACGACGATTTTAACCTTGTTTCCGCCACTTCGTCCACCTGTTTCAATCCTGTAAGTGTCATTTACTGCAAAAACTTTTAAATTCTGATCCGGCAAAGCGTCTGCTTTTTGTTGTACCAAACTCAAATCGTCCAAAACATAAAAAGCACGGCCCTGGGTGGCTACGATAAGGTCGTTATTTTTTATGGTCAAATCAGTAACGGGAACTTCGGGTAAATTCAATTGAAACTTTTTCCAGTTTGCACCACCATCATAGCTAATATACATCCCATATTCAGTTCCGGCATAGAGTAAGCCTGCACGCTTACGATCGGCACGAATTGCCCTGGCAAAATGCATGGGTGCAATACCTGTTGTAATCAATGTCCATGTTGAGCCGTAATCTTCTGTTTTAAAAATATAGGGTTTAAAATCATCCAATTTGTATTTTGTTCCTACAAAATAGGCAGTCCCCTTTTTAAAAGGATCGGTTTCAATGCAGTTCCACATCATCCATTTCCCCGCTGCCGGAGGAGTTACATTTTTCCAGTTTTTACCAGCATCCTTGCTAATATATATTAAGCCGTCATCGCTCCCTGTCCAAAGCAAGTCCTTTTCAATACTCGATTCTGCAGCAGTAAAAATGGTACAATAATACTCAACTGAAGTATTATCTTTCGTTATGGGTCCTCCGCTCGGTGCTTGTTTGGTCTTTTCATTTGTTGTTAGGTCCGGACTAATTGCCTCCCAGCTTTGTCCTTCGTTTTCGGTAACAAATAACTTATTTCCAGCCACATATAAACGTTTTGGGTTATTTGGAGAAAAAAAGATGGGAAAATTCCATTGAAAGCGATATTTCAAAACATCAGCTCCCGAACCCATTGGGTTATCAGGCCAAATGTTTATCGCCCGGTTTTCACCTGTTCGGTGGTCGAGTCTAAAAACATATCCGCCATAATTGCCACCATAAACAATATCAGGATTAAGTGGATCAGCCACGATATAACCACTTTCGGCGCCTGCGGTGGGTTCCCAGTCGGCTTCGGTAATTCCAGCTTGGTTTGCCGAACTGCTTTTTATCCGTAAAGCCGAATTGTCCTGTTGTGGACCAAGTATTCGGTACGGAAAATAATTGTCGGTACTAACCCTATAAATTTGTGCTGTGGGCTGGTTATTCAATGTACTCCATGACAATGCTCCGTCAAAACTAATTTGAGCCCCTCCATCATCGGCAACAATCATTCGGCTACCGTTGTCAGGATCAATCCATAGATCGTGATGGTCGCTATGTGGCGTGTACACACTTTTAAAAGTTTTACCACCATCATTGCTCCGCATAAACTCCACATTCGGACAATATACAAGATCTTCATTTTTAGGATCTACAAATACCTTATTATAATACCAGGCGCGCTGGCGGATATTGTTGTCGCTACAGCTTAATGCCCAGGTTTCACCACCATCATCACTTACAAATAAACCGCCCTTGCTATTTTCTATCAATGCATAAAGTTTATCGGTGTTTGTAGGCGCTACAGCTATATTTACAACACCCCAGGTGCCATTTGGCAAACCCTTTTTAGTGCTTATATTCTTCCAGGTTTCTCCACCGTCAGTGCTTTTATAAAGCCCGCTGCCTTCACCACCACTTTCCATACTGTAGGGAGTACGGCGCACTTGCCACATCCCTGCATAAAAAACAGAAGGATTACCATGTTCCATTACCAAGTCAGAACAGCCGGTGTTGTTATTTACAAAAAGTGTTTTTTTCCAAGTTTTGCCCCCGTCGGTTGTTTTATAAACACCTCTTTCATTATTTGGGCCAAACAAATGTCCCATAGCAGCTACCCAAACAATATCAGGGTTTATAGGGTCGATGATGATTCTGGCAATATGTCTGGCTTCTTTAAGTCCGATATTTTTCCAGCTACGCCCGCCATCGTTACTTTTCCATATTCCGTCCAAACCTTCAGAAACATTTCCGCGTAAGGTATTTTCACCTTCACCAACATATACTACTGATTCATCACTCGGAGCTATGGCGATTGCCCCGATAGATCCGCCAAAATACTTATCGCTTATATTTTTCCAGTTTAAGCCTGCATCAATAGTTTTCCATACACCACCGCCGGTAGCACCAAAATAAAATATATTTTTGTTTTTAAAGCTACCAGCAACTGCGTCGCAACGACCGCCTCGGAAAGGGCCCACTAAACGGTATTTAGTAGTTGAATAATAAAATGAGTCGACGTTATTGGTTGCAATAGCCGATTTACTTTTATGTTGAGCAGAACTTATTGAGGCAATAAAAACAGCAAAAATTATAAGCAGTAAATAAATTTTCATTCTCTAAAAATAGACTATTAACCCTTATATTCAAAATATGACAAATTTTTGGATAAAGTATAGTTTAATTAGAAAGTTTTTAAGACATCTGATTAGATACAATAGGGTTAATTTGAATTTGGTGGGAAAATTTTGTTGATAAAAAAAGCTTGAGAATATCTGAAGCTTTGTTATGTACCCAGAGCCGGGGTCGAACCGGCACAACCGTGATTTATTGGTGTTTGAGACCAACGCGTCTACCGCCCCGATAGCTATCGGGGCCGCCATTAAGGGTATTTTTCTATTAGCTTTTTAATAATTTCTGGGTATTGTTTTAAATTTTTAACGTAAGTACTGCTTTTCATTTTTTTGATATGCTGTTCAATCATTCTCGCTTGTTTATATTCAAGTTCATCAATGTAAAAGTACAAAGTCCAATCTTGAACCTTGGCAGTAAAAGCATTCGTAAAATCTTTGTTTATATGTTGGTCAATACGATAGGTCAAATCTTTACAACTACCGATATAATATCGATTTAAAGTGTTTGAGTAAAGGACATAGACAGAAGCCATATAAAAATAAAACTCCGAAACATTTGCTTCGGAGCT
>CAIYNX010000131.1 GCA_903927645.1 uncultured Mucilaginibacter sp. | reverse complement strand
TATTTTTTTTTATTTTTTATTTTTTTTTATTTTTTTTAATTATAGTTAAGAGTCATTTCAAAAATATATAGACATGTATAAAGTCTAAAATTCAAAATGAACCAATAAATCGGTAATAAAAATCCTAATCCAAAATGAAAAAATAAAGAACCAATAAATCGGTAATTCATATAATCATATAATTTTTTAAAATTTTATTATGTAATTGTTAAGGGTCGCGTATGGAATGTCAAACGAAATTCGAATATTTAAATCATCAAGTGCCTTAATAATTGGAATTATTTATTTCGGTACTCTTTTTGAAGTCACCGATATTTCGTTATTATTATGTACATCATTTGATGTTAAGGGTCGCAGGTATAACATTACCGAAATTTCGGATACTTTAAATACACATTACATTTACTTGACTGATATATCTGGATGTACTAAGGTAAGTATATAATTTTTTTATTTGGAATGAATGAATTCTGTATTTGGCACAAGGTAATCAGCCGTTTATAAAAATATTTGAAATATTGGATTCAAGACAGCCATTCAAAGCCGTTTTCCCATATAAATTTTAATAAGATAATTTTTGTTGGTGTTTAAAGTTTAATAACTCCTGCAATATTGGACCAATAGACCTCAATCCTATCTCAAAACGTAGGGTTTGGAATACATTTTCACATTTGGGACTCTGTTCCGAGCTAACTATGCTATGTTCCCTCCATGTGGGGCTTCTACTGCAATGAATCGGTGATTATTGACTATAACAACATAAATCGACGTAACTAAAGCAATAATGGGTCTTTTATAGTAAAGACTAGCTCAAAACACGTGGAATTACAAATCGAACCCATCAAAGGTTCATTTAATGTAAAAGGATATCTTTGTCCCCACATAGGGGGTACTGACTGAAAATGAATTATTGGCTCACCCGTGCGACCTAAGCCCCGGAGTAACAAAACTGGCCCGGTTTTGGATCCTAAACATTATTTGGAGTGTTTCTTGTCATAGTAATACCCCCTATTACTGCACTCCTTGGTTGTCATTTCCTTCGAGAGAGATAATATTAAGGTGTACAGTTTATTAAGTATTGGAGTCGTTCTAGAACAGTTATTCAATTTTAAGGTCCTTTTTTAATCGAGAGTGGGGTATAGGCTTTCAGAATCACTCGGCCTTATGTAAATCGGAGTTATATTGCAAAAGTAGTGGTTTTTCAAAAACACCATATTTGTAATAAGTACATATCCCTAATACTGGGTAGGCATCTTGTTTTTGGCAGGTTTTGAAAGAGTGTCTTTCGAGCAATAATGCGTTATTTTATCTACGGTTTCGAATTCCTGAGTCGGAATGGATCAAAACGACGGAATTTCGAAGAGAATTGCGACTGACTCTTTTTGTTCACCCGTGGTGCACTATACCCTAATGTACCCTAATGTGCATCGAATGGAGACCACTAAAAGCTTAATAACTTCTTAAATAAAGCGCTATTTTCCTACACCCAGCGCTAACCCCACCTAAAATTTAATTTCCGATCGATCTAGACCATTTTTATTTGAAAATACCCACAGGTGAAAGTCCTGCAGGATTTTTGCAGGAATTTTAAAAAATTTGAAAGTCACCGGTGTTTTATTTTAACTTAAAAATGGTCTAGATCGATCGGAAATTAAATTCTGAGTGGGGCTAGGGCATCTTGCGTAGAAAAGTCTTTTATTTAGTGAGTTATTATGGTTTTAAAAACCAAAAATGGCCTATATAAAGTCAAATACGCCGTGCCACCTATGTGGGGAACAAAATCGAACTAGTATCAATATACCCCCTGAGAGGGTCCGATGACTAATTACGCGTGTTTTAAGCTATAAAGTAGCACTAGAAACCTATTATTGCTCAAATTAGCCCATTTTTAAGTGCTTCATATAAAACTAACCCCCTAACCCTTCATATAAAATGAAGCACTCTTTCAAAAACAATAAGGGTCGCTAGTAAAATAACTTGTCGTTTTTTATAAAAAAATTAAACCGAAATTTCAGATTTTTGTTATTTGACCCGACAAACAAATATTTATATGTTCATCCATAAATTTTTTGTATAAATATATTTTTATTTTTCCAACGGATTTAAAACTTTGAAAAAACGGACTGAGTCATGAAAAAAAGAAAACGTCATTCTTTGAATGGATTCGATGAGTTTATTGGCGTTCACGTCGAAATCTCAAAAGTACGTCGTTTTCTGAGGTTTTGAAGTTGAAGTTGAAGATTCAAAAGGTTTGTACCCATCGTTCAAGCGCTTATACTGGATATCCGATCGTACTTATAGCGTCAGGCCCGAGGACGTCAGAAGATTTCAAGAGTAAATGGTGTGAACAGAGAATTGACAAAGTATAGTCAATTCAAATTGATTGTACTTTCGTTGGTGCTGTTCATTCAAAATGTCTTTTAGCTCATCCTTTTCAACTATATTCAACTTTCAGGAATGCTAGGTTGCCCCGCTCCTGCAATGCTGTTAAAGTGGTCTAAAATTTGGAACATATTCAACAAAATCATTTTTTGTGTCTTTGTGATGACCTTTATTCATTTTGGATTAACGAAAGACCTGGCTTAAAAGAGTTTGTTAATAATTTCTTTTTAATGAATTTATTTTCATTATTAACTGTTATTGCATTCTCGACTTCACCGATGAAATAGTATCAGTGTTTGTTGATCAATTCTTTTTTTTAAAAATATGTACCTTGCTGTCAAAGTTCATGGATTGAAATATATTCATTGATTTTGAGAGACTTGTCTACACGAAAAAGATGAGAGATAGCAACCTGGTTGATTCTGCCAGTAGCATACGCTTGTCTCAAAGATTAAGCCATGCATGTCTAAGTATAAACAAATCTATACGTGAAACTGCGAATGGCTCATTATATCAGTTATAGTATATTAGTGGGTCCTTGCTACTTGGATAACCGTAGTAATTCTAGAGCTAATACATG
>CAIYNX010000130.1 GCA_903927645.1 uncultured Mucilaginibacter sp. | reverse complement strand
TTAATAAATAATTATTAAAAACATTATCAATATTAGTTGTATGCGTTTTCTTTTTTAACATAATTTTCAGATATCGCCTGGTTAAATAATGCTCTAATGGTTCTAAACCGTACTGACATTGCTGTATCAGTTAAACCCTTGGATCTAAAGTGATTTTCAAGCCTATTCAAATAATTAAAATCAAGTTGTGAAAAGGTTATATCCTTTGATTGGTTAAAACTTTTTAATTGATTATAGGTATCGTGGTAAACCTTTGAATTACCAATTTGTTTACTTTCTTTAAGAGTATTTATTTTGATTTCAAAATATTTAAATACGGTTATTTTTTTTGAAGGATTATTGGTTACTGATATCAAAACATCAGGAGTAAAATCCTTACCTTCATATTTAAAGTCAATAATTTTATCCTTGTATTGACTAATTGCTTTTGAAATAATACTATCAAATTTTTCCTTAAAGGGATGAGTCTTTTTTGGCAGCTTATTTTTTTCATCCCAAAATTTAGGATGGCACGATAAACCAATCGAAATGTATTTCCTAACTCGGTTTTTTGATACTCTCAACATTAATGGATGTTCTCCATTTGCCAATATTTTTGACTTAAATAAAATGACCGCTACAGTGGTATATTCTGCTGACATAATTTCCGGTTTACCTCCTGGTTTACACAAACCATAATAAACAAAGATAAACAACCATATAACAACAAACAAGAAAACTGCGTTTTTAATATAAAAAAGGCATTTTTGACTAATTTTACTCAATAAAAAAATAACAAAAATAGAGGTAAAAACATGCCTTACAAGCAGAGGGTCACTGGTTCGAACCCAGTAACTCCCACACTGAAAAAGAAAACCCTATCTTTTATTGTAGGGTTTTCTTTTTTTAAGCCTATTACATCTTCTCGTTCTATTTAATAAATTAATAATTTCAAACACATTAAATAATAACTGTATTTTTAACATTTATTATTTTGCCACAATATTTATTGTAAGTACTTTTGAATCTCGGCTATTTGTAGCTAAATTCAGATTTTTATTGAAGATGATTAAAAAACTTTTCGCTTTACTCATTTCCTGCTGCAGCCTAGCAACTTACGCGCAAAAACAAGATTACCCCATACAGCCGGTACCATTTACTAGTGTAAAACTAAGCGATCAATTTTGGTCATCGCGTATAGAAACCAACCGTACGGCAACTATTCCGGCTTCTTTTTCCCGTTGCGAGAGCACCGGCCGTGTAAAGAATTTTTTAATGGCTGCCGAACATAAAGGCAAATTCTGCACTACCTACCCCTTTGATGATACCGATATTTACAAAACAATTGAAGGTGCATCGTTTTCGTTAGCTGTATATCCAGATCCTAAACTGTCGGCTTATATCGATTCCTTGATTATTATAATTGCCAAGGCTCAGGAGCCTGATGGCTACTTGTACACTGCGCGCTCCATCGACCCATTACACCCTTTTGGTTGGGCCGGACCGGAACGCTGGATCAATGAGGGCAAATTGAGTCATGAACTGTACAATTGCGGACATATGTTTGAGGCCGCAGCGGCACATTTTATGGCAACCGGTAAACGCAACTTTTTGGATATCGCCCT
>CAIYNX010000129.1 GCA_903927645.1 uncultured Mucilaginibacter sp. | reverse complement strand
TAAACCACAAAATGCCGTTATTACCGAAAATGAACCCTTCATTACACTAAATTCTTCGCTTCCTTTTTTAATTTTGGCTAGGGTTTTTCTGTTTTGAGGATCAAAAGGGATAAAGCTTTGTTGCACAAAAGAATTATTTAAAATCTTTTGTTTTTTTGCAACATCTATAAAAGCCAAGTCTATCGCATCATGATTTGCCTCTTGTGAAGCTAAAGCACCGTACAATAAAACATCATCGTTGGTAAAACCTTTGGCTGGTGTTAATTTAGCGACTGATAATTTGTTCGTGGTTAATGTCCCTGTTTTATCAACGCATAAAATATCCATGCTAGCGGCATCATCAGGTGCATTTAATCGAGTAACTAACACGCCTTTTTTAACTAGTTGTTTTGATCCAATTGCCATACAGACCGTAAACATGGCTGTTAAAGCTACCGGTATTGCGCCAAGCATTAATACAAGCAACAAAGGCAGTAAGGCTACTAAGTTAATTCCTTTAAAAAGAGAAACAATAATTGTGACAAAAACCATGCTACCAACTATAAATAAAAGCCATTTGACAACCTTTTCAATTATTTCTTTAATATGTGATACTGGTTTAGCTATTTTTACTAATTCAATTGTTTTGCCATAATTGGTATTTGAACCTGTTGAGGTTACAATAGCAGTAGCTTCTCCCCTTGTAACTATTGAACCTGAATAAATAATTCCGTTATCTTTTTTTTGAATTGCTAACGACTCACCTGTAATTGCAGATTGATCTAAACTTACTTCACCATGTTTTATTTTTAAATCAGCCGGTACAAAATCTCCAATTCTAACTCTGATTATATCACCGGGAACCAATTCACAGGCGAGAATTGTTTTCCATTCACTATCTCTTAATACTTTTACAATAATTTGTAATTTTTTCTTTAAGGCTTCAACTGCATTAGCAGCATTATATTCTTGTATGAAGCCAATTATCGCATTGAATAAAAGTAGCCCAAATACAATATAAGTATCTAATTGTTTATGTAAAAACCAAGAAAGAGCCATAATTAATTCAAGCATCCATGCGGTAATGCCCCAGAACCTTTTTAGGAATTTAATTATGAAATTAGTTTTTTCCTCAGGAACTTCATTATAACCATATCTTTTAAATAGGTTATCTACTTCGGTTTGATTTAAACCTTTTGAAGAATCTGTGTTAAATTCCGCAGTTTCATCTATTTTATTCATTTTATAATTCTTACCAACCAATTCATAAATAAGTAAATCCTTGAAATTGATTACCTAATCTATTAGGAATTTAGGTTTTCTGAAGCAAGTAAATACAAAAACAAAAAATTATAATCGGGGGAAATTAAACCGTATTAGTGTTTTATTAAGGAAATAATTGGTAGTATTGTTTTCAGTTATAAAATTTTCAATTTTGTGTGTTTGAAAGGTTTATAATTATCTTTTTTTATAATAAAAAAAATTGCTCATTTTATTATTTGATAACTTATAATATTTTCAATGTACACTTTTGGAAACATACTTTTTGGATTCTAGATCACTTCCACTTAATAACCTAATTTTTTTGAATATGCTGAATTAGCTATTTTTTGTTGTTTTAGCACATCAAACCACCATCAAGAATCAGTTGAGTACCGTTACAATAACTGGAATCATCGCATGCCAGGTAAATAAAGGCCTTTGCAACCTCTTCCGGTTGCCCTAATCTTTTAATAGGGGTTGCGGCTTCCCATGCATGCCTAATATCTTCACTAACTGATTTAAGTAATGGTGTATCAATATAATAAGGACAAATGGCATTCCCTCTAATATTTTGAGAACCATATTGAACCGCAATATTTTTTGTTATTCCTAATACACCATGTTTAGCGGCGGTATAAGGTACCAATCCATGTTCAGCCTTTAGCCCAGCCAAAGAAGACATATTTACAATTACTCCCCCACCTTGCTTTAAAAATTGTTGTAATTCATATTTAATACAGTAAAATTGTCCAGTTAGGTTAATTTGGATTATCTTGTCCCATTCTTGCTCATCCATATCATGAATCTCGCTATAAGGACCTCCAATACCTGCATTGTTTAAAGCTACATCAAGTCTTCCAAATTCAGCTACAGTGGTATTGATTGCATTTTTAACACTCTCTACTTTAGCTACATCAATAGCGACAAAAAAACATTCTGTTCCTAAAAGCTTAATTTCATTGATTGTTCCCTGATGGTCTGCTGATGCCAAATCAGCAATGACTACTTTTGCCCCTTCTCGAGCTGATTCAAAAGCACAAGCACGACCTATACCTGAATTACCTCCTGTAATGAAGACAACTTTATTTTCGAGCTTTTTCATAGTTAATTGATATTGTATTTTTAAATAATCTTCTAATAATTATAATAGTTAAAAGCAGAGGGTATTTAAACCTCTGCTTTCATTTAGTTTGTTTACTAATTTTCATAGTCAATAAACAATTCATTATCAACAGTCCAAACCCCAGGAGCGTTCCATGCAATTTGCTCTGCTTCGTCTTTTGCGTAATATGAGTCAACTGTTCCTGTTAACGTAACATTATTCCCAGCCACATCAACTTGGATATCAGAATCGTCAATAGATGAATTACGAGCAAGTGCCCCTTCTATATCTTCTTTTTGTATTGCATCATGTGTTTCTGATTTAATTTTGATATTATTGTTCACACCCATAACGCCAGTTAGGTTTTTAATTACCTCCTTTGCAGCTTCTCTTTGGTAATTCCATTCTAATTCACCTTCCAATGTAACCCAACCATGTTCTACTTTTAGCTTGATTTTTCCATCTGGTATTTCCCATTTCCATTTCCAAGTTTTTAACACATCATTGGCGATTTCGGTATCAGTTTTTTCACCTAAATCTGAATATTTGATAATTATTTCTTCCGCAAAAGCCTTTACACCTAAAACATTTTTAGCAGCATTTTCCACCTCCAATTTTTTGGCATAACTATCAACCGTTCCAGTCAGTGTAATTACTCCATCCTTAGCCGTAACGCCAATTTCGGCAGCATTTAATAATGGTTCCCATTTAATAGCATCCTGAACATCTTTCTGTAATTCCTGATTTGTTTTCATTTTTTTGATTTTAAAGGTATATTAAATTTTATTCAACCGAGGATTTAATAAGTAATTTCCTTTGGCTTATAATATTGTAAAACTGCCTTTATTAGAAGTACCAAACGCTATGTAATTCTTATAATTAATTACATGATTCACACCTTTATGAAATTAAACCAATCACTAACAATTAAAAATTAACAAAAAAATTCCTCATAAAATACTTTTGTTTGATTAGAAAGCCTTGCAGCGGTCTTTTCTATTTAAAACGATTGTTTTAAGGTCTGCAAATAAGAAAAAGGTTAACCGCATTGGAACGAATATATTAAAGAATTTTTTTAATCCACATTTAGTAAATCAATAAGTTCATTTGATACTAAATATTAAATTTTCACATTAATCAGGTAAAGTATAATTCAAAACAACATGTGAATCATGTATGTAATTTGAAATATCATGTAATAGTACTATAACTTATATACCTTATGCCATTAAAAGGTTAAATCCCTAAGGATGTACAATTCAATCTACGAATTAAATTTATAAGTTTTAGTTTTAAAAAGTCTTATAATCAATTTATTTAAGTCTTCGGGGCTCGAAAATAGGGGCATTTTTTCATTTGCTACCAAAAAGAAAAAAAGTCCCAATTTTCAATTTTATTTACTATTTGGTGGCAACCAACCTTGAATACCCTCCCTAAGCCCTCATTCATGCACTTGGAAGAACTCAAATGCCGTAACCCTAAACTTATATAACTCAATTTTAATAATGACACCTGTAGGCTATTTGGTATAGTAGCTGATTTTTGACTTTTAAAATTAATTCCGAAATAATTTTGATGTTAAAGATCCTTATTTGAGATCGAAATTTACCTATAGGATTATATTTTAGATCAAATCTTAGTTTTTAGAAAGAAAAAATGTTCCTGTAACTTTTTACTTTTTTGAATTGCAATTTTGGTTTAGAGTTGCCATATTTTTTCTTTTTGTTAGCATAAAAAACTATTCAAGAATTGACATTATTTGAGCAAAAAAAATTGTTTGTTTTTATTTGGTTTCCTAATATACTTTTAATATATTTTTATATAATATTGATCGAAACGTTCGACAGCAAAGTGCGTTTCCAGCGTTTAAATGGCATTTTTAAAATCGAAACGTTCGACAACGAAATCTAACTACCGAAACATTCGACAGTGATATCGAAACGTTCGACATCAAAACGCCGTTTTATCGAAATGTTCGACAGTGATATCGAAATACTCGACAGCAAAAATGGCATTTTATCGAAACGTTCGACACTGGTATCGAAATACTTGACAGCAATTTCGAAACGTTCGACAACAGATTATGTAATAATGATTAAAATATCAGGTGAAAATATTGGTATTATTGAATAATAAAAAAGTGATTTTTAGACCATAAGTAATGCTGAAATTACCAAGTAAAATGAGCACCATTTCATCAGATTACTTCAACAAATGAAGGGTTATATAATAATATAAAGATATTATTTGATGAATTTTCTAGGATCGAAATTAAGTTTTAATTAACTGTTAGTTGGTATTCGGATTTGAAATTTATTTTACCTTTAAAGCCTATTAAAGAATATCTTTAAATATTTGATCCGCTGCCTTATCCAAAACGTCAGTTTTTCTTAAATTCTTGATATACCCTTCTGTTGTTGCCCTATTTGAATGACCAAGCAATTGCTGGATTACATAAATATTACCACCTGTGCTTTCGTCTGCCAACACAGCAAAAGAATGCCTGGCAATATGGGTTGTCAAATTTTTATCTATTTCAGCCATAGCAGCTAATAATTTTAGGTATTTATTAATCAAAGAGGTGCATGCTTCTTTATGGGCTGTCCTTGCCTTGATATTATTATCATCTGTTTCCTTAGGATTGGCCTTCCATTTCCAAAATGGGAATAAGGCTAGATTATTTTGATTGGTATATTTCTCTATAATTGCTTTAGCTGGTAAAATTAAGGACATATCATAACCAGTTTCTGTTTTATTTGAGGTATATACAAATCTATCTGCTTTGAAATTATCTGGTGTTGATTGCAATAAGTCGCCCACACGCACACCTCGAAGATAAACTTGCAAAATGAAAAAATCACGAACCGATTCTAAAATATCGCCTTT
>CAIYNX010000128.1 GCA_903927645.1 uncultured Mucilaginibacter sp. | reverse complement strand
GAATAACATTTACTAGTAATGTAATGATTAATTACAATAATTAATTTAAATCTAAAAGGAATGCTCGAATCAAAATTAGACATATTAAACCAGAAGTGGATTGATGTTGTATTTACTGATCGTAACAAAGCATACGGCGCTTATGAATTGAGAAAGGAAAATGGAAGAAATTCCAGAACCGCTCTACTTATAGGAGTTGCAGTATTTGTTGTTGCTATTTCAGCCAATACAATTATTAACGCTATTCAAGGTTTTATTCCCAAAGGGAAAGTAAAAGTAAAAATAACCAATGTGATTCTTACACCTCCGCCACCGGACCCAAAGAAACCACCTCCCCCGCCACCACCCGATCCACCAAAACCAAAGGTTGATCAGGTTAAATTCCCGCCTCCGGTTGTAAAACCAGATAATGAGGTAAAGGAACAACCACCAACCGTAAAGGAATTGGAACAGGCCGACCCGGGACAAAAAAACCTGAAAGGTGATAAAAACGCTGATGTTGTTATTGATGAACCGGTAGGTACATCCGACCAAAAGGTAACTGAAGAAGATCCTAATAAGATTTTCCAATCGGTTGAGCAGCAACCAACGTTTCCTAATGATGGTTTCACTAAATACCTAGGTAAAAATATAGTTTATCCTGCCATAGCAAAAGAAAATGGCACTCAGGGTAAAGTAATTTTACAATTCGTGGTTGAACGCGATGGTTCACTTACCGATATAAAAGTGTTGCGTGGTATTGGTGACGGTTGTGACGAAGAGGCAATCAGGGTGTTGAAAAAATCACCACATTGGACTCCGGGTATTCAAAACGGTCGTCCTGTACGTTGTACATTTACTGTACCTATAGCATTTACACTAGGAACAGAATAAATTATTTATGTTATCAGATAATAACAGGCAAAAATCGCTCAAAAGGCGGTTTTTGCTTATTTTAGGGGTTACTGCTTTTATCAGCTTTTGTTTGCTGGGCTTGATGATTATTTTTTGGGATAATATGTTGCCTAACCTATCAAAAATTCAAAAAATTGGTTTTGGCATTATTATTATTGTATATGCCTTGGTTAGGTTTTCAAGGCTGTTAAAAAAAGATCCTTATGAGCAATAAAATTGTTAATTGCGTTTTTTTATTTTTTTGTGGCATTTTTATTTTGGGTTGCAACCCGCCTGAAAATAAAAGTGCAAAACCATCGGCAAATCAAAACAAGATTATTGTTGATGAATCATTACAACCAATTTTTGATGAAGAACTATACATCTTTAACGCTTTGTATAATGATTCAACCGCCAAAAAGGATGTTCGCGAAAAATTTCAAGATGATGTTCATCCAATAAGTGGTGTAAACTCAACCATTATTTATGCCCCCGAAAATAACGCGGTAAAACTTTTTTTGGATGATACTGCGAGGGTGGCCATACTTTCGAGAGATTTAACTGCCCAAGAATACCTGCTTTTAAAGGAAAGAAATTCGAGAGCCGAAGTAAGCCGCTTTGCTATTGATGCCATTGCTTTAATTGTTAACAACAATGCTAAGGATACTACTATTACCCTAAGTCAAATTATTAATATATTACAAGGGAAGTTAAAAATAAACAAATCGATTGTTTTTGATAATCCAAATTCTGGGTTGGTGCGGTATTTGCAGCAACTATCAGGCAGTCAGGATTTTAAACAAAGCAATATATATTCATTAAAATCAAACAAGGAAGTTATTAAATATGTTTCTGCTCACCCTGATGCCATAGGTATTGCAGGTTTTAGCTGGTTGAATGATCCGGATAAAGACATGATTGATTTTGTGAATAAGGTTAAAATAGTAAGTATAAGTGACGACATAAATAAAAAGGCCGATCATCATTTTTACTCACCTTCGCAAAATACTTTGGCCCTAAAACAATACCCATTA
Organism: uncultured Mucilaginibacter sp.; assembly: GCA_903927645.1. Lineage (GTDB taxonomy): Bacteria > Bacteroidota > Bacteroidia > Sphingobacteriales > Sphingobacteriaceae > Mucilaginibacter. The sequence goes on along the minus strand of CAIYNX010000128.1, from coordinate 297 downwards.
ACAAGAGATTTATTTATATTGTACAAAACCAGTAAACTTGGGCTTGAATTTGCTTCATTCTTAAGGAGCGATCGCGGACAGAGGATTATTCTAAAGTCAGGATTATTGCCTGATAATATTCCAAACAGAAGAATATCAATCCAAAAAAAAATTAATTACTGATAATAAATTATTTTTTTGAATTGTAAATAAGTCAAAAAATCATATTATTGCTAAATATATAAGTGCTTTTAATTATTCTAAATAAAATTTTAAATGTATTTGTACGTTTAAACATTAATTCAGTTATTTAGCATT